>NZ_JASCPT010000090.1:0-22136 GCF_029959775.1 Pseudomonas sp. PS01270
AGCGAGCCTGCTCGCGAAAGCGTTATGTCAGCCAGCACATGTCTTTCTGATACGACGCCTTCGCGAGCAGGCTCGCTCCCACAGGTGAGTCCTGCGTTGGCCTTCAACGATGAGCAATATTCTCCAACGCCAGATTACGCGTTCGTGGGCCGAACCAGCCGATGGTCAGCATCACGATCAGCATGCTGCTGACGATAAACGCCAGTACCCCCGGCGTGCCGAAATTATCCAGGAACATGCCGATCAGCAGACTGCTGAACACCGTCGACAAGCGACTGAACGAATAGCAGAACCCGACCGCGCGGGCGCGGATGTTGGTCGGGAACAGTTCGCTCTGATAGGAGTGATAACTGAAGCTCAGCCAGGCGTTGCAGAAGGTGATCATTACCCCGCAGAAGATCAGCCCGAAGGCGCTGCTCTGCAGGGCGAACAGGGTGCCGAAGGTCATCGCGCCGAGGGCCGAGCCGACGATCTGCCATTTGTTTTCGAAGCGGTTGGCGAACTTCACGAACAGCAACGGCCCGAGCGGGTAGGCGAGGGTGATGATGAAGGCGTACATCAAACTGTGGGTGACGCTCACGCCTTGCCCCGAAAGCAGCGCCGGCAACCAGTTGCCGAAACCGAAGAAACCGATCGCCTGAAAGATATGAAAAACGATCAGCATCAACGCGCGGCGGCGATAGGGCGGCTGCCAGATATCGGCGAAACGGCCTTTGCCTTCGACATCGACGGGCACCGGTTCCGGCGCATCCAGCGCTTTGCCGTAATCCTTGGCGCAGCGCGCTTCGAGATGGTCGAGGATCCGGTTGGCCTCATCAAAGCGACCATGCTGCGCCAGCCAGCGCGGCGATTCCGGCAGACGCTTGCGCAGCCACCAGATAAACAGCGCGAACACCGCGCTGGCCAGCACCACCCAACGCCAGCCGGACACCCCGAACGGCGCTTGCGGCACCAGCCACCACGACATCAAGGCCACCGCCGGCACCGAGAGGAACTGCACGAAAAACGCAAAGGCGAACGCCGAGCTGCGCATGCGTTTAGGGACCAGTTCCGAGAGGTAGGCATCGATCGTCACCAATTCGATACCCAAGCCGATGCCGACCAGAAAGCGCATGCCGATTATGCCCAGCGCCGAGGTCTGAATCCCCATCAGCACTGTCGCCACCGTGTACCAGATCAGCGCGAAGGTGAAGATCGCCCGGCGACCGAAACGATCCGCCAGCGGACTGAGCAGGCTGGCGCCGAGGAACAGGCCGAGGAACGTCGCCGAGGCGAACGCCGCCTGATCGGAGAAACCGAACACGCCCTGACTGCCAGTGGCGAACAGGCCGTCGCGAATCAGCCCAGGACTGATGTAGGCGGTCTGGAACAGATCGTAGAGTTCGAAAAATCCGCCGATCGACAGCAGCGCCACCAGGCGCCAGATGGTGGCGACGGCGGGCAGCCGATCAATGCGGGCGGAAATTTCGGCGGCGCGTACCGGGTCGATGCCATCTCTGGGCGCGGCGGCGGGAGCGTGAGCAGTCATAAGCTGATCCATTTTTTATTGATGGAAAAGCTTAGCCTGCTATCGGTGTTTGCGGATTGTGAATGTCGGGGGTTTAACAGGTTGAACCGCTGATTTCTCGCAATATCTGCTTACGAATTAGTGATTTATGTCGCAGCGGCAGAATCCGGCAGCGCCGAATTCGGCAGGCCGAAGATCCGGTCGAACAGCCAGTTGAACACGAAGGTGTAGCACGGGATGAAAATGATCAGCGCCAGATCCAGCAGGAACGCCTGCACCAGACTGATGTTCATCCACCACGCAATCAGCGGAATCAGGAACACGATCAGCGTCAATTGAAAGCCGACCGCGTGGGCGATACGCCGTCTGACCGTACGGGTGCGCGAGACCTGGCGACTTTCCCAGCGCTCGAACAACGAGGTGTAAATGAAATTCCAGGTCACGGCGATGCTGGTGATGATCACCGCCAGCGGCCCGGTGCTGCCCGGCGATGTGCCCGATAACAGTGCCAGACCAAGTGCCGAGAAGGTCATGCCGATCACTTCGTAGAGCGACACGTAGACCAGTTTGCGTTTCACGCCTTGCATGCAGATTTGCCTCTTTCTTGCCGAATGTTGGCCAGCAGGGCTGGCGAAGGCGGCGAAAGATAGCTTCAATGCACCTGACAGAAAAAGTCGGTAGCTTTCAGTTTTATTGATAGGTGAGGCATTTGAATTTCAGCAGCGACAGCATCGAATTGTTTCTCGCGGTGATCGAGCGCGGCTCGTTTTCCGCCGCCGCACGGCAGTTGGGCAAGGTGCCGTCGGCTGTGAGCATGGGCATTGCCAATCTTGAAGCGGAACTCGGTTACCCGTTGTTCGACCGCAGCCACCGCGAGCCGCAACCCACGGCGATGGCGCAGTCGTTGGTGCCGCACGCGCGACTGATCGCCGAGCAGCTCAAGCAGTTGCAGGTGCACGCGGTGGAGCTGTCGCTGGGGCTGGAAAGCAGGTTGTCGATCGGCGTGGTCGCGGACATCGATCGGCGGCGCTTGCTGGCAGCGATCAAGGTGATTGCCGAGCGGCATCCGTTGCTCGACATCGAAGTGCTGACTGCGCCGCAGGATGATGTGCTGGCGATGTTGCACCGTGGCCGGGTCAGCGTGTGCCTGGCGTTCGCCGGTTTGAGCGTGAATGCGCTGGAGCGGTTTCAGTTTGTCGGCAGCGAACGCATGATCGCCACGCTGGCGGCGGACAGCCCGTTGTTGCAGGGGGGGGATGTGTTTCTCGAAGATCTGGTGCAAGTACGGCAGATCATCGTCGCCAGCCGCGACTTGCCGATCAGCGAAACGCGGCCGTTGGTGGCTGAGTCTTACTGGCGTACGGACAATCTTGAGACGGCAATGGAAATGGTCGAAGCGGGGTTGGGCTGGGGTAATTTTCCGCTGTCGGTGGTGCAGCCGTGGCTGGACACGGGACGTTTGAAAAGGCTGAATTTTCGCAACATCGAAAATGGCCTGGTGCTGCCGGTGCATGCGGTGTGGCTCAAGAGCCAGCCCTTGCAGAAGGGTGCGCAGGCTTTGGTGGACCTGCTCAGCCATTGAATTTGATAGAGATCCCCTGTGGGAGCGAGCCTGCTCGCGAATGCGTCGTGTCAGCTGTATCAATGCTGACTGACCCAGCGCTTTCGCGAGCAGGCTCGCTCCCACAAGGGTTGTGTTTCAACTCAGCATTTGTGAAGGGTCAGGTACTCTCGCGAACCTTCAGCTCAAACCCCATATCCTCCACCGGCCGCGCTACCTTGTTGCCCGCCATCAACGTGAGCATCTGCTCTGCCGCGCGCCGGCCGATCGCCTCGCGCGGGGTGTTGATGCTGCTCAGGCGCGGCACCATGTGTTCGGACATCGGCAAATCATTGAAACCGAGGATCGCCACCTGCTCGGGAATCTTGATGCCGTTACGCAACGCTTCCAGCAGCGCGCCTTGGGCCAGGTCATCGTTGCCGAAGAAAATCGCATCAACATCCGGATGCGCCGCCAGCAATTGCAAAAACAACTCGCCACCCAGACCCACCGACGAAGCACGTGGCGTCAGCACTTCCAGGTCCGGGTCGTAACGGCCCGCCTTCTGCAACGCCTTGCGGAAGCCTTCACCGCGCAACAACGTGCGCTGATCCAGCTGCGCACCAATGTATGCCAGACGTTTACGCGCACGAGACAGGAGATGTTCGGCGGCAGTTTCCCCGGCGCTCAACTGCGAGAAACCCACGCAATTGACTCCGGCAGCACTGTCCAGCTCCATCATGTACACGCAAGGAATGTTGCTGGCCTCGATCATCCGCCGCGAACTTTCCGTGCGATCAAACCCGGTCAGCAAAAAGCCGCGCGGCTGATAAGCCATGTAGTTGCGCAGCAGATTTTCTTCTTCATCGCGCGAATAGTGAAAGTTGCCGATCAGCACTTCGAAGCCTTTGGGCGTCAGCACCCGATGAATGGCTTCCAGCGTGTCGATGAACAGCAGGTTGGACAGTGACGGCACCAGCACCACTACCGAATGGCTCTGCGCCGAGGCCAGTGCGCGGGCGGCGGGGTTGACCACGTAGTTGAGTTCGAGCGCGGCTTTCTGCACTTTTTCCACCAGTTCGGTGGCTACCGTGCTCACCCCGCGCAAGGCGCGCGAGGCAGTGATCGGGCTGACGCCGGCCAGGCGGGCTACTTCGTTGAGGGTCGGACGGCCGGTGGTGCGGGTATTTTTATCGTTCTTGGGGGAGGTCATCGGGCGGCTTGCCAAACAAAAATCAAGGCACTAAGGTAGCGCTGTCCTGATGCAGCTGCAAATGCGTGAGCGCGGTCCTGCCTGATCTGTGCTCTTTGGCGTCGGGAACAAACCTGCTGCAACCCAAAAAAACGACAAGAAGGCGTCGGCAACTTCTGCCTGTGCACTAGAGTCATAGCTAGCAAAGGTAGCGCTGTCTGCGCGCTGAGGTGTTATATGAGTCATCCCATCACCGCCCTGGTCATCATGGGCGTTGCCGGTTGCGGCAAGACGTGCGTCAGCCAGGCCCTGTGCCAATTGAGCGGCGCCACTGCCATTGAAGGCGATACTTTTCATCCGGCCGCGAACATCGAAAAGATGAGCGCGGGGATCCCCCTGAACGACGAAGACCGCGCCGGCTGGCTCGACAGCCTGTGCGATGAACTGCGTCGCGTCGATGCCCAAGGCCAGCGCCCGGTGTTGACCTGCTCGGCCCTTAAACACAGTTACCGCGAACGTCTGCGCAGCGCCTTGCCGGGCCTCGGTTTCGTGTTTCTTGAATTGACTCCGGAAGTCGCCGCCGAGCGTGTATCGCACCGCCCGGGCCACTTCATGCCGGCGACGTTGATCGAAAGCCAGTTCGCCACGCTCGAATCGCCCAAGGGCGAGCCGCTGACTCTGCCGCTCAATGCCTCGATTCACAGCGTCGAAGAGCTGGCCCTGCAGGCTCACGTCTGGTGGCAGGCCAACGGTCTGAAACAGGCGATATGAGCATGTTGAAAAAGACAGCGCTGTCCCCCCGACTTCTGTTCAACCCGCTTTAATAACAACAACAATCCAGGAGACACCCCCCATGTTTGGCATGTCCCACGAGACGTTCCTGCTGCTCGATGCGGTGGTCACGGTAATCGGCCTGATTATCCTGATCACCAAATTCAAGATTCACCCTTTTATCGCCCTGACCATCGCCGCCGCCTTCCTCGGCCTGACTTCCGGCATGCCGATCAACACCATCATCAAGGCGTTCCAGGACGGCTTCGGTGGCGTGCTCGGTTTTGTCGGCATCATCCTCGCCCTGGGCACCATGCTCGGCAAGATGATGGCCGAATCGGGCGGGGCCGATCAGATCGCCCAGACCCTGATCCGCGCCTTCGGCAAGGACAAGGTCCAGTGGGCGATGATGTTCGCCGCGTTCCTGGTGGGCATTCCGCTGTTCTTCGAAATCGGCTTCGTGCTGCTGATTCCGCTGGTGTTCATCGTTGCGCGCCGCACTGGCGTGTCGATCATCAAGATCGGTATCCCGCTGCTCGCCGGCCTGTCCGCCGTGCACGGTCTGGTGCCGCCGCACCCGGGTCCGCTGCTGGCCATCGGCGTATTCGGCGCTGACATCGGCAAGACCATTCTCTACGGTCTGATCGTCGCACTGCCGACCGCTATCATTGCCGGTCCAATCTTCGGTACTTTCATCGCCAAGCACATCCCGGGTCACCCGAATCAGGAACTGGTCGATCAACTGGCCCGTGAAAACGATTCGGCCAACCTGCCAAGCTTCAGCATTACTCTGGTCACCGTGCTGTTGCCGGTGTTCCTGATGCTGCTGAAAACCTTCGCTGACGTGGCACTGCCGGACGGCAACTTCTTCCGCATCTGGATGGACATGATCGGCCACCCGATCTCCGCACTGCTGCTGGCGCTGCTGCTGTCGCTGTACACCTTCGGCTACAAGCAGGGCATCGGTTCCAACCAGATGCTCAAGTGGCTCGACGCAAGCCTGGCGCCTACCGCTGCGATCATTCTGATCATCGGTGCCGGCGGTGGCTTCAAGCAGATGCTGGTGACCAGCGGCGTGGGTGACGTGATCGGCCACATGGCGGTCAGCGCGCAGATCTCGCCGATCCTGCTGGCCTGGCTGGTGGCGGCGGTAATCCGTATCGCGACCGGTTCGGCGACCGTGGCGACTATCACTGGCGCGGGCATTGTGGTGCCGGTTGTCGGGATGATTCCGGGCGTCAACCGTGAGCTGCTGGTGCTGGCCACCGGCGCCGGTTCGCTGATTCTGTCCCACGTCAACGACGCCGGTTTCTGGCTGGTCAAGCAGTACTTCAACATGACCGTGGCCGAAACCTTCAAGACCTGGACCGCGATGGAAACCATCCTCTCGGTGGTCGGCCTGGGCTTTATCCTGCTGCTGTCGCTGTTCGTTTAAGCGGCAGTTTGCAGGCGCAAAAAAACCGCAGCGATGCGGTTTTTTTGTGGGCGCGGACTTCCTGCTTGATCGTTACCACGCTCCGCGTGGGAATGCCTCAATGGACGCTCTGCGTCCGCTTTGAGACGCAGAGCGTCTCGGGCTGCATTCCCACGCAGAGCGTGGGAACGATCAGAGATGCGCCACTTATTTCGCGGCCAGGCCATCCGCGCGGAACATCCCGCGAATCCCGCGCACGGCCTGACGAATGCGGTCCTGATTTTCGATCAGGGCGAAGCGCACGTGATCGTCACCGTACTCGCCAAAACCCACCCCCGGCGAGACGCAGACCTTGGCCTCGGCCAGCAGTTTCTTGGCGAACTCCAGCGAACCCAGATGTGCATACGCCTCGGGAATCTTCGCCCACACATACATCGACGCCTTTGGATTCTCGACCATCCAGCCCAGCTCATGCAGGCCCTTGACCAGCACGTTGCGACGCTGACGATACTGCTCGGCGATGTCGCGCACGCATTGCTGATCACCTTCCAGCGCAGCAATCGCCGCCACTTGCAGCGGAGTGAAGGTGCCGTAGTCGTGGTAGCTCTTGATCCGCGCCAGCGCGCTGACCAGTTCCGGGTTGCCGACCATGAAACCGATGCGCCAGCCGGCCATGTTGTAGCTCTTGGACAGGGTGAAAAACTCCACCGCAATGTCCTTGGCCCCGGGCACCTGCATGATCGACGGGGCTTTCCAGCCGTCGTAGACGATGTCGGCATAAGCCAGGTCGTGGATGACCAAAACGTCGTACTGCTTGGCGAGGGCGATCACCCGTTCGAAGAAGTCCAGCTCCACGCACTGCGCGGTCGGATTGGACGGGAAACCGAGGATCATCATTTTCGGCTTGGGGATCGAACCGCGAATGGCGCGCTCCAGCTCATCGAAGAAATCCACCCCCGGCACCAGCGGCACCGAACGCACCTGAGCGCCGGCAATCACCGCGCCGTAGATATGAATCGGATAGCTCGGGTTCGGCACCAGCACCGTGTCGCCCTGGTCCAGTGTTGCGAGCATCAAATGCGCCAGGCCTTCCTTGGAGCCGATGGTGACAATGGCTTCGCTTTCCGGGTCGATATCGACTTCGTAGCGCTGCTTGTACCAGTTGGAAATCGCCCGGCGCAGGCGTGGAATGCCTTTGGACGTCGAGTAACCGTGGGTGTCCTCACGTTGGGCGACCTGCACCAGTTTTTCGACAATGTGCGGCGGCGTGGCGCCGTCGGGATTGCCCATGCTCAGGTCGATGATGTCTTCACCACGGCGGCGAGCTGCCATTTTCAGCTCGGCGGTGATGTTGAAAACGTAAGGGGGGAGTCGATCTATGCGCGCAAAGCGGCGCGGCGAACCTTGTTCGGCCATTGTTGCCTCGGATAACGTAAGCGCCCGGAACCGTCCGAGCGACGCTGGTCACTGCGGTGACCTGTGGCGGAAGATAAGGGCAGTGATGGCATACTGTCCAGCGCGCTTGTAAACATTTTTTTCAAGGAAAATCGGTCAATGGAATTCACCAGCGGCTTCTTGCTGAGCCTTTCGCTGTGCCTGGATATCGGCGTAGCCAACATCGCAATGATCACCTTGGCCATGCAGCGCGGCTACTTTCAGGGCTTCGCCCTGGGCCTGGGCACCTGCGTCGGCGACCTGATCTACGCGGTGCTGGCACTGGCCGGCATGACCGTTCTGCTGCAATACGAAACCGTGCGCTGGGTGCTATGGATTGGCGGTTCGGCGCTGCTGATCTACTTCGCGGCGAAGATGATTTATTCGGCGATCCACCACGAAGCGCTGCTGGCGGAAACCGCGGAAGTGGGGCAGAACTCCCATCGCAAGGAATTCTTTCGCGGCATCTTCCTCGCGATGTCGTCGCCGAGTGCGATTCTCTGGTTTGCTGCGGTCGGCGGCACGTTGATCGCCCGATCCGGTGGCGGTGGTCCGTTGAGTTCGGCGCTGTTTTTGGGCGGCTTTCTCTGCGCCGGGCTGCTGTGGTCGGCCGGTCTGTGCTTCGCCGCAAGCCACGGCGGCAAGCTGCTGGGCGACAAGCTTCTGCGCTACTCCTATCTGGCATCGGCGGCGATCTTCTGTTATTTCGCGGTGTACGTGATCGTTTCCGGCTACAACGAGTTCGTCGGCTCGGGCGCCGTCGAGCAGTTGCACTCGCTGTAAACGTGCGAAACGGGTCGGGCTTTCTATACTCCCAGCCGAATCCATTTTTCCGTTCTGAGGAGTCGCGTCATGGATGAACAACAACGCGTCGAGATAACCGAGCCTCGCTTCGAACACGGGCAATTCCTGCTGATTGCCGGTTTCGGCGGGCGATTCACTCAGGAGACCACCGAAGACATTCCCGCGTTGTGGGAAAAGCTGATCCCGCACTTGGGAAAAATCCCCGCGCAAGTCAACGAAGTGACCTATGGCGTTTGCTGCAACGCGGACGGCGAGGGCGGTTTCGAATACATCGCCGGGGTGCAGATCGACAAGCTCGACGACCTGCCGGAAAAGTACCGCTGGGTTGAAATCCAGCCGCAGCAATATGCGGTGTTTGAGCACAAAGGGTCACTGACGCAACTCCCTGACACCTTCCAGTACATCTGGAACACGTGGCTGCCGCAGTCCGGCCACGAAGCGGCGGACGCCCCGGAATTCGAGCGCTACAGCGAGGATTACAACCCGAAACTCAATACCGGCACGCTGGAAATCTGGCTGCCGATCAAGGCCTGAGCGGCGTACTAATCGAGGCGGAGCATGTCCGCCCCGGTGGTTGTGCTTTATGCTGGCGGGCCTTGTTTCCACAGATTTTTGAGCTGCCATGAACACCGTGATCCGCAACGTCAGCACCGCCGACCTGGACCGCTGCTACGCCATCGAAACCGTCGCCTATGAAGGCGACGAAGCCGCCACCCGCGAAAAGATCGCCACGCGCATCGCCACCTGGCCGGACGGCTTCATCGTCGCCGAGGTGGACGGCGTGGTCGCCGGTTTCATCAATTCCGGCGCGGCGTTCGACGTGCAGATGTCCGACGAAGCCTTCAAGGAGCTGATCGGCCACGACCCGAAAGGCCCGAACGTGGTGATCATGTCGGTGGTGGTGCACCCGGATTACCAAGGGCAGGGCCTGGCCAAGCGCCTGCTCGCCGAATTCATCGAGCGCATGCGTGGGATGGACAAAGCGACAATTCATCTGATGTGCAAGGAACAGCACATCGCGCTATACGCAGGTTTCGGTTTTGCCTACATCAAACCGTCCGAGTCCGATCACGGCGGCATGGCGTGGCACGAGATGATCCTGACCCTCTGAAGCCAACACCTATCGAAACTGCCTGATCGTTCCCACGCTCCGCGTGGTAATGCAGCCGGGGACGCTCCGCGTCCCAAAACCGTGACGCAGAGCGTCACAAAGAGGCGTTCCCACGCGGAGCGTGGGAACGATCAGGGGATACTCAGAAGAACAGCCCCATCCGCCGCTCGTACCCAATGCGGCCCTTGTACGCTTCGCCGCTGTCGACATAGCCATGCCTGGCATACAGCGCAATCGCCGCCTCGTTATCAGCGTCCACCGACAATTCCAGCCCCTTGATCTCCGGCCAGGCCTGGCGGGCGACAGCGGGCAGCGCTTGCAGGCAAGCCTTGCCGTAGCCCTTGCCTTGCGCGCGCCGATCGACCTGCAGCGCATGCAACGTGGCGCTGTGTTCGTCGGCCCAGTCGGGCAATACCGGCGGGCGCTTGAGCAGCAGAAACGCCACCGGTACGTCGTCCGCCAGCAGGGCAAAACCTCTCACGCCGGGGCCGGGTTTCGACAGCAGGGTGTGCAGGGCACCATGGATGTCGCCGGAGAACTTGATCTGCTCGGGATGAATTTCAATCGACTCGACTTGCTCACGCTGCAAAGGGCTGAGGCTGTCGTAAGGCACGAGTTGGGCTGACACGGGAATTTCCTTTTTCCTACAAGGATTGAAGCTCGGATTCTAGCGACATTGTTGTCGGCGAAATTTTTTTGTTTGCCCTGTCGATCCGCGCATTGGGCAAACGACTAAGGGTGTCTTCACAACAAAAACCACGGAGAACACCATGAGCGCACAAAGCGAAATCCAGAACCTGATCAACACCTATCGCGAAGCGGTAATGGCCAAGGACGTCGAAAAAGTCATGGCCCTGTATGCCGATGACATCGTCTCGTTCGATGCGATCAAGGCCCTGCAATTCAAAGGCAAAGCGGCCTACCGCGCGCACTGGGTCGAGTGCATGGAAATGTGCCCCGGCCCGCACATCTTCGAGTTCCACGAAATCGCCATCGAAAGCGCCGACAACATTGCCTTCGCCCATTGGGTGGCCAATTGCGGCGGCACCAACGACAAGGGCGAAACACAGAGTTGCTGGATGCGTGTCACCGCCTGTTACCGGCAAATCGGCGGGGCGTGGAAGATTGCCCATGAACACTGGTCGGCACCGTTCGATCCGATGAGCGGCGCGACGCTGTTCGATGTAACCCCCTGATCTTCAGCCATAGTTGTTCCGTTCGAATCAGGAGATCGCCATGAAATACCTATGCCTGGTCTACAGCGATGAACGCCTGCTGCACACCTCGCCGGACAGCCCGGAGGACGCCGAATGCTGGGCCTACGCCGAGTCGATTCAGGGCAGCGGGCGGATGATCGCCGCCGAAGCGCTGGAATCGGTAGAGACCGCCACCACGGTACGCATGCGCAACGGCAAGGTGTCGATCACCGACGGGCCTTTCGCTGAAACCAAGGAGCAACTGGCCGGTTTCTACCTGATTGATGCCAAGGATCTCAACGAAGCGATTCAGGTCGCCGGCAACATTCCGGCAGCGCGGGTCGGCAGCGTTGAAGTGCGCCCCGTGCGGCAGTTGAATGTCTGACGTCAGGGCGCGGGTCGAGCAGGTCTACCGCGAGGATTCGCGGCGGATTCTGGCCACGCTGATCCGCCTGCTCGGTGATTTCGACCTCGCCGAAGAAGCCTTGCACGAGGCGTTCTTCGTCGCGGTCGAGCGCTGGCAACGCGACGGCGTGCCAGACAACCCGCGTACCTGGCTGGTCTCCACCGGACGTTTCAAAGCCATCGATGTGCTGCGCCGGCGCGCGCGGTTCAAGGCGTCGCAACCGTTGCTGCTGGCACAACTCGATGAGCTGGAACAGGCTGACTGGAGTGGCGAAGACGTGGAAGACGATCGCTTGCGGCTGATCTTCACCTGCTGCCACCCGGCCCTGGCGGCGGATGCGCAAGTGCCGCTGACCTTGCGCGAAGTCTGCGACCTCACCACCGAGGAAATCGCCCGCGCTTTTCTCTCGGCGCCGGCGGCGATTGCCCAGCGCATCGTGCGCGCCAAGGCCAAGATCCGCGACGCGAAAATCCCTTATCAAGTGCCCACGCTGAACGAATTGCCCGAGCGCCTCGACAGCGTATTGCGGGTGATTTATCTGGTGTTCAACGAAGGCTATTCGGCCTCGGTCGGTGCCGAGCTGACACGCGAGGATCTGACGCGCGAAGCGATTCGGCTGGGGCGCTTGTTGATGGAGTTGCTGCCGGAGCCGGAAGTCACGGGTCTGCTGGCGCTGATGCTGCTGCATGAATCACGGCGACCGGCGCGCACCTCGCCGAGCGGTGAACTGGTGTTGCTCGACGATCAGGATCGCTCGTTGTGGGACGCCGGGTTGATGGCCGAAGGCTGCGCGCTGGTCGAGCGCGCGCTGAGTACGCGGCGGTTCGGGCCGTATTGCCTGCAAGCGGCGATTGCAGCGGTGCATGCGGAAGCACCGTCGGCGGCGGAAACGGACTGGGAGCAAATTGTCGGTCTGTATGACGTGCTGCTGCGCGCGGTGCCGTCGCCGGTGATCGAGTTGAACCGGGCGGTGGCGGTGGCCAAACGGGATGGAGCGTTGGCCGGGTTGTTGTTGGTAGAAGGGATTTTGGCGCGTGGGGAGTTGCAGGATTACCACTTGGCGCATTCGGCGCGGGCGGAGTTTTGCCGGCAGTTGGGCCGGGTGGAGCAGGCGCGCGCGGCGTATCAGCGGGCGCTGGAGCTGACGCGGCAGGAGCCGGAGCGGCGGTTTATTCGAGGACGGATCATGGCGCTGGAAATGCTCTGACCTTGGCGCTCTGGCGATTGTGGGCAGTCTGTGGATTGCCCTCACCCTAACCCTCTCCCAAAGGGAGAGGGGACTGATCGGGGGATATTGGAGGGATTCACCGACTTGAACGAATTGTCTTGAATCCATAATCGATAAGGTTTTTCAGGTCGATGCATAACGCCAGACACTTCGGTCGGCCCCCTCTCCCTCCGGGAGAGGGCTGGGGTGAGGGGCTTTTTGATTTTATTCGAGCATCTTGCTGAGCAACCAGCTCCCCGCCGGCCCCGGCGGATACAAGCGCGACCACAAGGCGTCGACAAACACCGGTTTCGGCCAGCCGCGCACGTCGAGCTCTATCAGCAAATCATTGGCATAACGCTGCACCAGCCACCTCGGCAACGGTGCCCAGCCAAAGCCTTTTTCCGCCATTTCCAGCAGCATCAGGTAACTCGGCGCCGACCACACCCGGCCTTTGCCGCGACTGTCGTAGGGATTGACGATGGTCGCCAGCCGCAGCTCGCGATGTTGCTCGAGGATCTGCTGATCGACATGCTCAAGCTTCGCCAACGCATGCTCGCGGCTGACGAACAAGGCAATCTCCGTGCGCTCGGCCACAGTGGAGGTCACCAGATCCGGCGGGTAGTTGTCCTGCATTTCCGCGAAGGCCAGATGCGCCCGGCCGCGCTGGACCAGTTCGATCAGGTCTTCGCATTCGGCAATCAGGCATTCCAGCTCAAGCTCCGGATAACGCTGCTCGAAACCCACCAGTGCCGCCTCGAAACGATAGGACTGATAAGTGTCGGAAATCGCCACGGTCAGTTTCGGTTCCACACCTTGGGCCAACTGCCGTGCGCTCATCTCCAGACGACTGGTGGCGGCCAGAATCGCCTCGGCTTTTTGCAACATCACGTGGCCGGCGGGGGTGAGCGTGGGCTTGCGGCTGCTGCGGTCGAATAGCTGCAAATCCAGATCAATCTCCAGACTGGCGACCGCCGCGCTGATGGTCGATTGGCTGCGCCCCAACTTGCGCGCCGCCGCTGAGAACGAGCCCTGCGTCGCTGCCTGGACAAACGCCAACAGCACTTCCTGCGAAGCCATGAACTATCGCCTTGATCGATGGTTATTGGTTTTGAAGTATCGGCATTCAGTTGGATCATGGCAACCATCGTCAAACAAGGAGTCAGGCCATGACTGCCCACAAGTCCATCACCGAACGTGTTTTCCAGGCGGTTGGTTTCGAGTTTCTCGCGATCCTGATTTGCACGCCGCTGCTCGCCTGGATCATGCAAAGGCCGCTGCTCGACATGGGCGCGGTGACCGTGTTGATCGCGCTGCTGGCGCTGGCGTGGAACGTGGTGTTCAACCGTTTTTTCGACCGTGCATTGGCGCGGATGAATCTGCCGCACAACGCCTGGGTCCGTGTAGTGCATGCGCTGTTGTTCGAAGGTGGACTGATTGTGATGGGCGTGCCGCTGATTGCCTGGTGGCTGTCGGTCAGCCTGTGGCAGGCGTTGTTGCTCGACATCGGCGTGCTGCTGTTCTTCCTGCCGTACACCTATGTCTACCACTGGGGTTATGACGTACTGCGCGAGCGCTTCATGGCCCGCCGCACATGTGAAAGCTGAGGTAAACCTGTGGTGAGGGGATAAATTCCCTCACCACAAAGGTGAGTCATCGTGCACAAAGTCAGAGAAACATGCCGCCAGACGCCTCGACCCGCTGACCGTTGATCCACTGTCCGCCCTCCGACAGCAGCAGCGCCAGTGCACCGCCAATATCATCCGGCAGCCCTACACGACCCAGCGCAGTGTTGCTGGCGACCATCGCGTTGACAGCACTGTTGTCGCGCACCGTGCCACCGCCAAAATCGGTTTCAATCGCACCCGGCGCCAGAACGTTCACGCCAATCTGCCGCGCCCCCAGCTCTTTCGCCTGATAACGCGTCAGCACTTCCATCGCGCCTTTCATCGCCGCGTAAGCGCCGTAACCCGGCAGGCTGAAGCGGGTCAGGCCGCTGGAAATATTGACGATGCGCCCACCGTCATTGATCAGCGGCAGCAATTGCTGAGTCAGGAAAAACGGCCCTTTCAACTGCACGTTCATCAGCAGATCGAACTGCTCCGGGGTGGTTTCGCTGAACAGCGCATGCACGCCGACCCCGGCGTTGTTGATCAGGAAATCAAAGCGCTGACGCTCAAAGGTTTGCCCCAATACCTGTTCAACCTGCGCGGCAAACGCGGCGAAATTCTCGCTGCGGCCGACGTCCAGTTGCAGCATCGCCGCTTTCGCGCCGAGTGCCTGCAATTCAGTGACCAGCGCCTGGGCCTCGTCGGCGCGGCTGTTGTAGGTGCCAATGATGTCGATGCCTTGCGCGGCGAGGTGCAGGGCGGCGCTGCGGCCGAGGCCACGACTGGCGCCAGTGATCAGTGCGATTTTGCGGTTCATGCTGACTTCCTCGATTGCGTTGAATGGGATGGAAGAAGTTTATTTATCCGCCCTGAGGTGATAAACACGGCAAAAGCGGAATCACTGATCGGCTCAGCCGAACAATCAGCGGGGCTTGTCATGAACAAACTGGAACTGCTGCGCACCTTCGTTCGGGTCAGCGAACTGTCGAGTTTCACTCTCGCCGGGGAAAGTCTCGGCCTGCCGCGCTCCACAGTGTCCGAACAGGTGCAGGCACTCGAAGCCTTGCTCGGCACGCGGCTGTTGCAGCGCACCACGCGCAAGGTGCAGGCTACTCAGGATGGACTGGTGCTGTATGAACGCAGCAAAGATCTGCTCTCGCACATGGATGAAATCGAAGGGCTGTTCCGTCAGGACGAGGCTTCGCTGACCGGGTGCATCCGCGTCGACATGCCGAACATCCTCGCGCGACGCTTGATCATGCCGCGCCTGCCGGAATTCATGGATCGCCACCCGAATCTGCAGATGGAAATCAGCAGCACCGATCGCCGCGTCGATCTGCTCAGCGAAGGTTTCGACTGCGTGTTGCGCATTGGCGCGCAGCCGGATCAGTCGGTGGTCGCCCGGCATCTTGGCGACTTCCCGATGGTCAATTGCGCCAGCCCGGCTTATCTGCAACGTTACGGCGTGCCGCAGACCATCGAGGATCTGGCGCAGCATCGGCTGGTGCATTACGTCGGCGTACTGGGCTCGCGATCAGAAGGGTTTGTGTATGAGGAGGGTGGCGAAGTGCGACGGGTGGCGATGGCCGGCAGTGTCACGGTCAACAGCACCGATGCCTATGAAGCGGCGTGCCTGGGCGGCTTCGGCCTGACGCAGGTACCGCGCACCGGCATGCAGCCGCATCTGGAAAATGGCGAACTGGTGACCGTACTGCCACAACACACCGCACCGCCGATGGCGATTTCGTTGTTATACGCACGGCAACGGCATTTGCCGCTGCGGGTGCTGGTGTTTATGGATTGGCTCGGCGATGTCGTACGTTCAACGCTCTGACATTGAGCACATTGCCCCTGTGGGAGCGAGCCTGCTCGCGAAAGCGCCATGTCATTCAACGTTGATTTATCTGACACACCGACTTCGCGATCAGGCTCGCTCCCACAGGGAGGACTGTCTTGTGTGTGGGATTTGCGCTCAGTAATCCCCACGCTTGCGAAACGCCCAGCGCCCGGCAATCACGGTAAACGTCGCCACCAGCGCGACCAGCACCCAAAATCCGTGCGGGTCCTGGGACAAAGGCACACCGCCGACATTCATGCCGAAAAAACCGGCAATGATGTTGATCGGCAATGCCAGCACCGTTACCACCGTCAGGGTGAACAGCGTGCGGTTGCTCTGTTCGTTGAGGTTGGCGGCGATTTCTTCCTGCAACAGTTTGATCCGTTCGCCGAGGGCGGTGAGGTCGTTGATGATCAGCGCAAACTCCTCGGTGGATTTGCGCAACTCCTTGACGTCCTCCTTCTGCAACCACGGCGGCGGACGATTGAGCAGGCGCAGCAGCGAACCCGGCTCCAGCGCCAGCAGTCGTTGCAGACGCACCAGCACGCGACGGTTGGCGCCAAGTTCGGCGCGGTTGGTCGACAGGCGCGAGGAGAGCAGTTCGTCTTCGACCTGATCGACACTCAGACTGGTCTTGCGCACGATCTGCGTCAGCACTTCGCCCTGATCGCGCAGCAAATGCACGAGCAGTTCCGAGGGCGAGCGAAAGCACTCGCCGGCCTTCACCGACGAACGCAATTTATCTACCGAATGCAGCGGTTGCAGGCGCGCGCTGACGATCAGTTTGCTGCGCACGCAGACCCACAGCGTCGACACGTCGGAGGAAACCATGCTGCTGAGGTTGAACACCACATCGTTGACCACCGCCAGCAGCGCCGAATCGACATGCTCGATGCGCGTCGAACGCGAACCTTCGTGCAACGCCTCGAAAAATTCCTCGGGCAATTGCAGATGACTTTTCATCCAGCGCTCGCACGCGGCGTGGGCCAGGTTCAGGTGCAGCCAGAGGAATTCGCCACTGTCGCTGTCGTCCTGCAAACAGCGCAAAGCCGTCGCCGAATCGATCTCGCGACCGCGCTCCCCGGGCAGAAAACGAAAGCCGTAGAGCAAGCCAAACAGGTCCGGGTCGCGATGGCTGATATCGAGGCTGTGGTTCATGGCGGCTCGCTGCGAGGAAGGTGTCTGGGGCAGGATTTTCAGGTTCACCGGAGCGGCATCATCGCAAGCTCACATGACCGTTTTGTGACAGCAAAATGACTGAAAATCAAAGCGTTACCGGCTGTCGGAAGATTCTCAAGAAGCCCTCTGGCGCGCCGATCTCAGGTGAGTCAGGTTGCGCGCCATCGGCCCTTGGCCATGGTACGTCGACAGGGAAGTCCGGCCATTTTTCACGTCCGCTCGGGCGTGCCTCATCCCTGCTTCGAGTACCTTGCAATGCTGCAAAAATCCCTGAGAACGCAAATACTTGCCCTGCTGAGCGGCAGTCTGCTGGCGATATTGTTGATCGCGCTGGCCTGCTTTCATTACCTCTCCAACGGCGTGCAAAGCTATAGCCAGTTGATCGCCGGCCCGCTGCACACTTCGCAACTGATCGATGAAGCCAACCTGCAATTCAAGGTGCAGGTGCAGGAATGGAAAAACGTCCTGCTGCGCGGCAAGCAACCGGCGGATCTGGCGAAATACTGGAGTCAGTTCGAAGAGCGCCAGCGCGACGTGCAGAACATTCTCGGCGAACTGGCCGGCCAGAAAGGCATCGAGGCAACTCTCAAATCCCGCATCGAACGTTTGCGCGAGGAGCATCGCCAGTTGGGCGCGGCCTACCAGAAAGGCCGCGATGCCTACGTCGCTGCCGGTGGTGATCCGAGCGCCGGCGACGCAGCGGTCAAAGGCGTTGATCGCGCCACCAGCGAGCAGATGAGCGCACTGGTCGCCGAGCTGCGCGAGCAGGGCACCGCGCAATCGGCGTTGATCAGTGCCAGCGCTGACCGTACCGTGTGGCTGGGGCTGTTGGTGATGCTCGCGTCAGGCTTGTTGATCGGTCTGCTGAGCCTGTGGCTGGTCAGCCGCAACCTGATCGAGCCGATCCGCAACCTCATCGATTACGTCACCCGCTTGAGCCGTGGCCAGTTGGCTGAACGTGTTGTCAGCGAGCGTCGCGATGAACTGGGCAACCTCGCTGCCGCAGCAAACACCCTGCGCGATTTTCTGGCGGACACCTTCACTCGCTTGCAACGCAGCGCCGGTGATCTGGACAGCGCCAGCGGCGAGTTGAACGCCATTGCCACGACCATGGCCGGCGGCACCAGCGAGCAATTCAACCGCACGGATCAAGTGGCCACGGCGATGAATGAAATGTCCGCCACGGCCCAGGAAGTCGCCCGTCATGCCGCCGATGCCGCGCGTGCTGCGGACGATGCCGATCAGTCGGCGCAGCAGGGTGAAAAGGTCATGCAGACCACCATCCATTCCATCACGCAGATGCGCGGCGAAATCGCCAACACCGCCACGGTGATCCGTCGCCTGGAAACCGACAGCGGTCGTATCGGCAAGGTGCTGGAAGTGATTCGTGGCATCGCCGAACAGACCAACCTGCTGGCGCTCAACGCAGCCATCGAAGCGGCACGGGCGGGTGAGGCCGGGCGTGGTTTTGCCGTCGTCGCCGATGAGGTGCGCAACCTCGCTCAGCGCACGGCGGAGTCGATCATCGAGATCAACCAGATCATTCAGAACGTGCAGACCGGCGCTGTCGATGCCGCGCAGGCTATCGAGAGCGGCCAGGCGCGCAGTGATGAAAGCGTCGAACAGGTGACCCAGGCCGGCGCGATGCTGGAGCGCATCACCTTGGCGGTGGAGGCGATTCGCGACATGAACCGGCAGATCGCCACAGCGGCAGAAGAGCAGACGTCGGTGGCCGAGGATATCTCGCGCAACCTGACTGAAATCACCGCGATTGCCAGCACCAACCTGGACAACGTGCAGCGCACCGAAAGTGCCAGTCAGAACCTGCATGGGTTGTCTGGGCAGTTGAATGAGGTGACGGCGCGGTTGAGTGCTTGATTGCGAGTTCAAGCGTCCGGCAACTTTCGTAGGTCCTCGCCTGCTCGCGATAACGGTGGAACAGTCAACATTGATGTCGCTGAAACTCCGCTTTCGCGAGCAGGCTCGCTCCCACATGATTTACGGCAGGCATGAAAAAGCCGCACGATTTTTCAATCGTGCGGCTCTTTAACAGCGGTCTATCAAGTGTCTTGCTTGTCGCTCAGCACTTTACCGGTGGTGGCATCAAAGTCCACGTCGAACTCTTTTCCGTCAGCAGTTTTAAGTTCAACTTCATACTCGTAACCATTGAAGTGGTTATCCAGGTCGGTGTCGGTAATCGTTGCGCCCGGGTGCAGTTTCAGTGCTTCGGCGTTCATCGATTCCAGCGACTTGATCTTGCCGTCCTTGACCAGTTGCGGGATCTGGTCGATGCGAACATCAGCCTGAGCCAGGCCAGCGGTGAGGGTCAGGG
Source organism: Pseudomonas sp. PS01270 (assembly GCF_029959775.1). Taxonomy (NCBI): domain Bacteria; kingdom Pseudomonadati; phylum Pseudomonadota; class Gammaproteobacteria; order Pseudomonadales; family Pseudomonadaceae; genus Pseudomonas; species Pseudomonas sp. PS01270. Next base: position 19,541 of record NZ_JASCPT010000090.1, read on the forward strand.
CAGCGGCGGTAAACAGGGCAGTCAAAGTTTTCATCGGTTCAGTCCTTGGCAGTGCGTTGAAGTGGTTGATCTGTGTAAGTGGGTTCAGATTAACCAGCGCAACTTAACTCACCCTTAAATCTCTGCTTCGCGATAAAACTGCTCTTTGTCGGAGCGAGCCTGCTCGCGAAGCAGGCGACTCGATAACAACTTAGAAACCGCTCTTCTTCAAAACTTCGTCAACGCTGCCAGCCGCTGGGCGTTTGTAAAACTTCAACAGTTCACTGGCGCGGTTGGTAAAGATGCCGTCGACACCCGCCGCCATGACTTTCTCGTAGTCCACCGGCTCGTCGACCGTATAAACGTGGACCAGCATGCCTTGGTCGTGGGTGTACTGATTCATCCACGGTTGCACCAGGTCGGAGTAACTCTGATCACCACCCTGAGTCAGCTTCGCCGAAGGGCCGGTGCCGATCGCGCCCTGAGCCTTGGCGTAGTCGACCCATTGCTTGAATTCCGCTTCCGACTTCGGTTCCTGCTTGCCGTAGAAAACGTTTTTGTCTTTCTCGCCGGACGCGGCAAACGTCACCGCAGATTTAGGCTCGATGCTGCCTTCGCCGACCCACAACAGCAGAATCTTCGGCACTTGCGGCATTTCCTTTTCCAGCAATTGCAGGCTGTTCTTATCGAAGGTCTGCAGGATCACCTTGCCTTTGCCCTGACCGACGCCGAGCGCACTTTTCGCCAGTTTCGACCCGGCCGGACTGAGCCAGCCGCGATCCTGCAGTTTTTCCTTGAGGTCATGTTCGATGCCGGGAAACAGCTGCGGCTCTTTGGTTTCGATGTACAGGCCCGGCTTGTGCTGCGGGTTGGCGCGGGCGATGTCGATGATTTCATCGAGGGTAAGAATCTTCAGCCCGGCGTAGGACGGGCGTGCGCGGTCAGGATATTTGCTGTTGAACCAGCTGCCGGCATCAAGGGTCTTCAGCTCGGCCATGGTGAACGCGGTGGCCGGGCTGTCCTTGCGCTCGGGGAATTTGCTGGCGACGTCGGTGGTGCGTTGCAGGTTGTCGTCGTGCAGGGCGAAGAGCACGCCGTCCTTGCTGCGCTGCAAATCCATTTCCAGGTAATCGGCGCCCAGGTCACGGGCCAGTTTGTAGGCCGCAGCGGTGGATTCCGGGGCATCGAACGACGCGCCACGGTGGGCAATCACCGCTGGATGCGGAATGCCATGGGCGGCAGCGATTGCCTTGGGCTCCGGGTGGCTGGCGGCATGCGCCTGACCGAGGCCGAACAACAGACTCAGCACCAGAGCGCTTCGGGTAAAAGTGGCAGGCATGGTCGAGTTCCTTTCGCAGGTTTTTTTCGAGACGTACCTTTTAACAATTGAAGCGCCGCAGGGCTATCGCCAGACCGACATAAAGCGAGCAAAACGGAAATTTCCTGCACTTTTGTGGCGCTGTTTGCAGTACGCTTGCCCACGGCATATGCCCCGGCAGAGGGCGCGCCGCTACATTGCCCTGCGTGTAAACCATCGATCATCTTTCGTGAGGTTTACCATGCGCATCACCTCCCAACTCATCTGCCAGGCCGCCGACGATCTCAAAGGCTTCGTCGGCCTCAACCGCAAGACCGGCCAATACATCGTGCGCTTCAGCGAAGATTCGTTCGGCATGGACGTGGCAGACGACGGCATCATCCCCGCCAGTGAATTCGTCTGGGCGAAGGCGTCGGACACCACCATGACCCTCAAGCGCGAATTGATTCAGCTGCTGCTCGATCAACACATCGACGACCGGATCAACATCACCAAACCGTTACGGATTTATATGAGCAAGGTTGAAGTGCCGGAGATTGTGGCGGTGCGGAGTCTGGTGCGCGGTTGAGGCTTTGCAGTGGGGTTGCGGGCCTCTTCGCGAGCAGGCTCGCTCCCACAGGGATTTTGTGAACGCCACAGATCCAATGTGGGAGCGAGCCTGCTCGCGAAGGCGGCCTTAGTTCTGGCACACGTGAGCGTGCAACTCGCTGGTCAGTCCTTCGATGCGCTCGGTGAGGGTTTTTGTCATTTCGGTAAGGCGGGTGTTTTGTTCCAGCAACGCCAGCAATTGTGCGGAATTCTTCGCCGCCTCAGCCTGACGTTCGGTATTGGCCAATGCCAGAGCTTCGCGGTGCTGCGCATCGGCGTCGGCCTGCGCTTTGTCGCGCGCGGCCTGACGGGTTTGTGCAAGCAGGATCAATGGCGCGGCGTAGGCCGCCTGCAGGCTGAAGGCCAGGTTCAGCAGGATGAACGGGTAGACGTCGAATTGAGTCACGCCCCATACGTTGAGGCCGATCCATACCGCAACGATCAAGGTTTGCGCTCCCAAGAACAGCGGCGTGCCGAAGAACCGCGCAAAGGCTTCGGCGCGCAGGGCGAAGGCGTCGTTGCCGAAGGTCGTATTCAGGTGGGCGTGGGGGCGGTGAAAGCGCAGGTGATCGATCGGGGCGTTGGGTATTTCGGGTTTTTCGTTATTCATGGGGCACTCGGCAGGACTTGGGACGTGTCGTCACTATAGCTCTGCGTGGTGGCGGCCGACCATCGCGGGCTTTCCCACCAAGGTCGCGCCACCGTATATCG
>NZ_JASCPT010000091.1:0-21602 GCF_029959775.1 Pseudomonas sp. PS01270
GGCTCGCTCCCACAGGAATACTTATTCCAAATGTGGGAGCGAGCCTGCTCGCGAAGGGGCCTTTAATCCAGGCCCAACTTCTTCAGCCGATAGCGCATTGACCGAAACGACAGACTCAACCGCTGCGCCGCCGCCGTGCGGTTCCAGCGGGTTTCCTCCAGCGCCTGCAAAATCAGCTTCCTCTCGACGCTCTCCAGATAATCCTCAAGATTGTCGATCTGCGTCAGATCGGCCATCGCCCCGTCCGCCGTGCAATTGCCTTCGCTCAAACGCAGATCCTGCGCTTCGATCGTGCGGTTTTCACACAGGGTGTGCGCGCGTTCGAGAACATTCTCCAGTTCGCGCACATTGCCCGGAAAGCGATAGTTCTTCAGCGCCTCCAGCGCTTGCGGATGCAGGCGTGCTTCGGGTTGTCCGGTGTCTTTGGCCAGGCGCTTGAGTACGTGCATGGCAAGCGCCTCAATGTCGTCGCGGCGTTCGCGCAGGGACGGCACACGCAGTTCGATGACGTTGAGCCGGTAATACAGATCCTGGCGGAAGCGTTCGGCCGAAACTTCGGCTTCAAGGTCTTTGTGCGTTGCGCAAAGGATGCGCACGTCCACCACCGTTTCCTGCTGGCCGCCGACGCTGCGCACGGCTTTTTCCTGAATCGCCCGCAGCAGTTTCACTTGCATCGACAGTGGCAAATCGGCGACTTCATCGAGAAACAGAGTGCCGCCATGGGCCGCTTGAAACAGCCCCGGCTTGTCTTCGACGGCTCCAGTGAAACTGCCTTTGCGGTGGCCGAAAAATTCGCTTTCCATCAGTTCCGATGGAATTGCCCCGCAGTTCACCGGCACAAACGGCTGGCTGGCGCGCGGACCTTGTTCGTGGATCAGACGCGCGACCAGTTCTTTGCCGCTGCCGGATTCGCCGCTGATGTAGACCGGTGCCTGACTGCGTGCGAGCTTGTCGATCTGCTTGCGCAGATTGGCCATCGGCGGCGAGTCGCCCAGCAAGCGTCGCTCGATTGCCGTGCTCAAGCCGCCCGCTGTCGGCAGGCGCAGCGCCGAGCTGACCAGTTCGCGCAAGCGCGGCAGTTCCACCGGTTTGGTGAGGAAGTCGAACGCCCCGGCCTTCAGCGCATTGATCGCAGTTTCCAGGCTGCCGTACGCCGTGATCATCGCCACCGGCAGGTGTGGAGCGCGTTGCTGAATGTGTTGCACCAGCTCCAGCCCGGTGCCGTCGGGCAGGCGCATGTCGGTCAGGCACAGGTCAAAGTGCTCGCGCTGCAACAGCGCCTGAGCTTCGCCCAGATTGCGTGCGCTGAAGGTCTCGAGTTTCATCCGTCCCAGGGTGATTTCCAGGAGCTCGCGGATATCCGGTTCGTCGTCGACGATTAGAATTTTTTGCCGTGGGCTTGTATTCAACTTTGTTTCCGTCCGTGAGCAAAGGTGATGCGAAAGCAGCCGCCGCCTTGGCGTGATTTGAAGTCTAGGCGTGCCTGGTTGCTTTCGCACAGCTCACGGGACAGATAAAGGCCAAGACCGGTGCCTTGGCTGCTCGTAGTGAAGAACGGCTCAAACAGATGCGCCTGTTCATCGGCTGACACGCCGGGGCCGTTGTCCTGCACTTCGAGCACTGCCAATTGGCTGTCGGGGTCGACGAACAGTGCCAGCCATACTTCGGCCTGCTCGTGCAGTTGGGCACTGTGACGCCAGGCGTTGCGGATCAGATTGTCGAGAATCTGCCGCAGCTGGTTGGGGTCCATCAGTGTGGTGAAATCGCCGGAATTGATTCGCAGATGAATGTGCTGGCGCTCGTTGGCCTGCTCGCGGGTTTCGCCGACGAAATCTTCCAGCCACGGCTTGAGGTCCAGCCGTTGCGGCGCGCTTTGCTGGCGGCGGGACAGTTGCAGGACGTTTTCGATGACTCGGTTCATGCGCTGGGAGTGGTCTTGAATAATCTGCGTCAGACGTCGATCTGCGCTATCGAGTTCCTCGGACTCGGCCAACAGCTGCGCGGCATGACTGATCGCGCCCAGTGGATTGCGAATTTCATGGGAGATGCCGGCGGTCAAACGCCCGAGCGCAGCGAGCTTGAGTTGCTGGGCTTGTTGGGTGATTTGCGCCAGGTCTTCGAGAAACACCAGCGTCTGCTGGTTCGGACTCTGCTCGAGAGCGATGAAGCTGGGTTGCAGCTCAAGGCCATTGCCGGGGATTTTCAGGCTCTGCGGGCGCAAGGTCGGGTTGTTGCGCCACAGTTGCAGACGCTCGACGAGTGCTGGCGAATATTCGTCGATCAAATGACCTTGCAGGTGACTATGGCCGAGCAGACTCTGCGCACTGTGATTGGCCAGTTGCACCCGGCGTTGCTCGTCGAGCACCAGAATCCCCGTGCGCATGCGTTGCAGGATCAACGCATTCAACGCCTCCAGGCTGACCACCTCGCTGGCGCGCTGTTCGGCCAGGGTCTCGCTGACTTCGAGGCGGCGGATCAGCCCTTGCACCAGCAGTGAGGCGGCGAAGCACAGCGCGCCGAGGGTGCCGGCTTGCAGGTACGCGTTGGCGCTCAAGGGGCGGCTGAGACCCAGCAGAAAGCTCAGGCCGACAATGCCGATCGCCGCAATGGCGGCAATCAGCAGGCCGATGCGTCGGCGCAGCAGGGTGTTGCTGATTGCCACCGAGACCACCAGCAGATTGCCCAGCGCACTGGCCACGCCGCCGGCCGCGTAGAACAGGCCGCACAACAGCAGCACATCGACAAGCGCCAGGGTGAACAACTGCGCCGGGCGCCGGGTGTTTTCGAGGAACACCACCAGCAGCATGTTGATGATCAGGTACAGCCAGCTGCCGCCGCGCAGCAGATCGTCGTTGGCCGACGTCAGCAGGCGGTTGTCCATGTTGCTGGAGATCAGCAGCACCAGAGTGATGCCGACACTTAAACGGTACAGGTGATAAAGGCGCAGCAGACGCTGCGCCTGTTTCTGGTCGGCGTTGGCGGCCTCAGCGACCACTGGCGCCCGGGCCTTGCTCGAGATGAGCCTGGCTGCAATACCACAGTTGCTGGTTGCCCAGCGCGCGGTCGCGCGGCAGGTGCACGCCGCAGTGGGCGCAGCGCACCATCGGCGGCGCATCCTGTTCGCGCGGCGATCGGGTGGACGAGGCGGGGGCCTTGAATTTGCGCCAGAGCCAGATGGCGGCGAAGATCAGGGCAATCCAGAACAATAAACGAAGCATGATGAGCGGCTTTTCGACTGATGATCCGGCAGTTTAGCCAAGGACCCGATCAGCGCACAGCCTATTAAAGTGCGGCAATAAAAAAGGGAGATCCGCAGATCTCCCTTTTTTCGTACAGCCGGTGTGATCAGTCGAACACGCCGAAGGTCATGTAGCTGAACCACGAGCGATCGGTGTCGCTGGATTCCGGCTCTGGCTCTTCGATCACGTCGCCGTTTTCGTCCTTAGGCTTGAGCTCGTTCGGGATTGCATCTTTCGCGTCCTGGAACTGCTTCTGCACATCCTGGTTGGCGCGGGTTTCGCCCGGCGGCAGCGGTGGACGCGATTCGATCAGGCCCAAAGTCGCCTTGCTCAGGAACGAACGGTTGTCGGCCTCGGCTACGCGTGGCACGAACTGGCCATCTTCCAGGCTCGGGTGATCCGGGTAGTTGAGCTTAAGGGTTTCCAGGCTGGTCGCGGCCAGATCGTCGAGATGCAGACGCTGGTAAGCCTCGGTCATCACCGCCAGGCCGTCGCCGACCGATGGGGTTTCCTGGAAGTTCTCCACGACATACTTGCCACGGTTGGCAGCGGCTACATAAGCCTGACGGGTCAGGTAGTAGTCGGCGACGTGGATTTCGTAGGCGGCCAACAGGTTGCGCAGATAGATCATGCGCTGCTTGGCGTCCGGCGCGTAGCGGCTGTTCGGGTAGCGGCTGGTCAGCTGCGCGAACTCGTTGTACGAGTCACGGGCGGCGCCCGGGTCACGCTTGGTCATGTCCAGCGGCAGGAAGCGCGCCAGCAGGCCGACGTCCTGGTCGAACGAGGTCAGACCCTTGAGGTAGTACGCGTAATCCACGTTCGGATGCTGCGGATGCAAACGAATGAAACGCTCGGCGGCAGACTTCGCAGCTTCCGGCTCGGCGTTCTTGTAGTTGGCGTAGATCAACTCCAGCTGAGCCTGATCGGCGTAGCGACCGAACGGATAACGCGACTCCAGAGCCTTCAGCTTGGCTGTGGCGCTGGTGTAGCTGTTGTTGTCCAGATCAGTCTGAGCCTGCTGATACAGCTCGGCTTCGCTGAGGTTTTCGTCTACGACTTCCTTCGATGAGCAAGCAGCGGTCAATGCGAGGATGGCGATCAGCAGCAGGTGTTTCACTTGCATGGCGGCTTGCGTCCCTATGACGGCCGCTGTCTTGGGCGGGGCCGTCCTGTTATGATGAGCGCCCCGTTGAAAAGCCTCGGGGCAAAAGACGCCGTATTTAACCACAAGCGCGCAGCCGAAACCAAAGGCTGTGCCGACGCCCAGTCCGAGCATGTCCGATAAAATTGAACTTCGCGCAGAGGTGCCGTCCGAATTGGGCGGCCAACGCCTCGATCAAGTCGCCGCCCAACTCTTCGCTGAGCACTCACGCTCGCGCCTTTCCGCCTGGATCAAAGAAGGTCGCCTGACTGTGGACGGGGCGGTGATCCGCCCGCGCGACATTGTGCATGGCGGTGCCGTCCTTGAGCTGACTGCCGAGCAGGAAGCCCAGGGCGAGTGGATCGCCCAGGACATCGAGCTCGATATCGTCTATGAAGACGACGACATCCTGGTGATCAACAAGCCTGCGGGCCTGGTGGTGCACCCGGCTGCCGGTCATGCCGATGGCACCCTGCTCAACGCTTTGTTGCACCATGTGCCGGACATCATCAATGTCCCGCGCGCCGGCATCGTGCATCGTCTGGACAAGGACACCACCGGTCTGATGGTGGTGGCCAAGACCATTCAGGCGCAGACCAAGCTGGTCGCACAATTGCAGAGCCGCAGCGTCAGCCGTATCTACGAGTGCATCGTGATCGGCGTGGTCACCGCCGGTGGCAAGATCAATGCGCCGATCGGTCGTCACGGCCAGCAACGCCAGCGCATGGCAGTGATGGAAGGCGGCAAGCCTGCCGTCAGCCATTACCGCGTGCTCGAGCGTTTCCGTTCCCACACTCATGTGCGGGTGAAGCTGGAAACCGGTCGGACCCACCAGATCCGCGTGCACATGGCGCACATCAATTTCCCGTTGGTCGGCGATCCGGCCTACGGCGGGCGTTTCCGCATTCCGCCTGCGGCCAACCCGACCATGGTGGAATCGCTCAAGCACTTCCCGCGTCAGGCGCTGCACGCGCGCTTCCTTGAGCTCGATCACCCGACGAGCGGTGAGCGCATGAGCTGGGAATCGCCGCTGCCGGAAGATTTCGTCTGGCTGCTGACCCTGCTCAAGCAGGATCGCGAGGCCTTCGTCGGATGAACTGGCTGACGCCGGACTGGCCTGCGCCGGCCAGCGTCAGGGCCTGTGTCACCACCCGAGAGGGTGGTGTCAGCGAGGCGCCGTTCGACAGCCTGAATCTGGGTGATCACGTCGATGATCGCCCGCAAGCGGTGGCCGAAAATCGTCGCCGCTTGACCGAACACTTCTCCATACAGCCTGCCTGGTTGCAGCAAGTGCACGGGATCACCGTTGCGCATGCTGATCCGGGCATCGTTGCGACTGCAGATGCCAGCTGGACCGCAACGCCGGGTATTGCCTGTGCGGCGATGACGGCGGATTGCTTGCCGGCGTTGTTCTGCGATCGTGCGGGCACCCGTGTAGCAGCGGCCCATGCCGGTTGGCGTGGTCTGGCGGCGGGCGTGCTTGAGGCAACTCTCGACAGCCTCGATGTTGCGCCTGAAGAGATTTTGGTCTGGCTCGGCCCGGCGATTGGCCCAAAGGCTTTTGAGGTCGGTCCGGAAGTTCGCGAAGTATTCATCAATCAATTGCCTGAAGCGGCGACAGCCTTCTTGCCGAGCCACAATCCCGGCAAGTACATGGCCGACATCTATGAACTGGCGCGCCTGCGTCTGGCTGAACGGGGTGTCACGGCTGTTTATGGTGGCGGTTTCTGCACCGTGACCGATCCGCGCTTCTTTTCTTACCGCCGTGCGTCGCGCACCGGTCGTTTCGCCTCCCTTGTTTGGCTCACCCGCTAAACTCTCTGATCTGCATCAACTCTCCGACGCTTGAATCTCCCAGAATCGACCGCATCTACAGTGGTATCTGGCAGGTTTCTTTATTCAGGATGGTTTCTTAGGTCCGGCCTGCTCAAAAGGAAGGTGACCCATGCGTATTGACCGTTTAACCAGCAAATTACAGTTGGCCCTGTCCGACGCCCAGTCGTTGGCGGTTGGCCACGATCATCCGGCCATCGAGCCGGCGCACTTGATGCAGGCCATGCTTGAACAGCAGGGCGGTTCGATCAAGCCGCTGCTGATGCAGGTAGGCTTCGACGTCAACAGCTTGCGTAAAGAGCTGACCAAAGAGCTCGATCAGCTACCGAAAATCCAGAACCCGACCGGCGACGTCAACATGTCGCAGGATCTGGCGCGCCTGCTCAATCAGGCCGACCGTCTGGCTCAGCAGAAGGGCGACCAGTTCATCTCCAGCGAACTGGTGCTGCTCGCCGCGATGGACGAGAACAGCAAGCTCGGCAAGTTGCTGCTCGGCCAAGGCGTGAGCAAAAAAGCCCTGGAGAACGCGATCAACAACCTGCGTGGTGGCGAAGCGGTAAATGACGCCAACCACGAAGAGTCGCGTCAGGCCTTGGACAAATACACCGTCGACCTGACCAAGCGCGCCGAAGACGGCAAGCTTGACCCGGTGATCGGCCGTGACGACGAGATCCGCCGCACCATTCAGGTTCTGCAACGCCGCACCAAGAACAACCCGGTGCTGATCGGTGAACCTGGCGTGGGTAAAACCGCGATCGCCGAAGGGCTGGCGCAGCGCATCATCAACGGCGAGGTGCCGGACGGCCTTAAAGGCAAGCGCCTGCTGTCGCTGGACATGGGCGCGCTGATCGCCGGCGCCAAGTATCGCGGCGAGTTCGAAGAGCGCCTGAAATCGTTGCTCAACGAACTGTCGAAGCAGGAAGGGCAGATCATTCTGTTCATCGACGAATTGCACACCATGGTCGGCGCCGGTAAAGGCGAAGGCTCGATGGACGCTGGCAACATGCTCAAGCCTGCGCTGGCTCGCGGCGAGTTGCACTGCGTCGGCGCGACCACGCTCAACGAGTATCGCCAATATATAGAGAAGGACGCGGCGCTCGAGCGGCGTTTCCAGAAAGTTCTGGTGGACGAGCCGAGCGAAGAAGACACCATCGCGATTCTGCGTGGCCTCAAGGAACGTTACGAGGTTCACCACAAGGTGGCGATCACCGACGGCGCGATCATCGCTGCGGCCAAGCTCAGCCATCGCTACATCACGGATCGGCAGTTGCCGGACAAGGCCATCGACTTGATCGATGAGGCCGCCAGCCGTATCCGCATGGAAATCGACTCCAAGCCGGAAGTGCTCGATCGTCTGGAGCGGCGCCTGATTCAGTTGAAGGTGGAATCCCAGGCGCTGAAGAAAGAAAGCGACGACGCGGCGAAGAAACGCCTGGAAAAACTCCAGGAAGAAATCGAGCGTCACGAACGTGAGTACTCGGATCTGGAAGAAATCTGGAACTCGGAAAAAGCCGAGGTGCAGGGTTCTGCGCAGATCCAGCAGAAGATCGAACAGTCGCGCCAGGAACTGGAAGCCGCACGCCGCAAAGGCGACCTGAATCGCATGGCGGAGTTGCAGTACGGGGTGATCCCCGATCTGGAGCGCAGCCTGCAAATGGTCGACCAGCACGGCAAGAGCGAAAACCAGTTGCTGCGCAGCAAGGTGACTGAAGAAGAGATTGCCGAAGTCGTGTCGAAGTGGACCGGCATCCCGGTGTCGAAGATGCTCGAAGGCGAGCGCGACAAGCTGATGAAAATGGAGAGCCTGTTGCACAAACGGGTCATCGGTCAGGAAGAAGCGGTCGTGGCTGTGGCCAACGCCGTGCGGCGTTCCCGCGCCGGGCTGTCCGACCCGAATCGTCCGAGCGGCTCGTTCATGTTCCTCGGCCCTACCGGTGTTGGTAAAACCGAGCTGTGCAAGGCCTTGGCCGAGTTCCTCTTCGATACCGAAGAGGCGATGGTGCGGATCGACATGTCCGAGTTCATGGAGAAACATTCCGTGGCTCGTCTGATCGGTGCGCCACCGGGCTACGTCGGCTACGAAGAGGGCGGTTATCTGACCGAAGCGGTGCGGCGCAAGCCGTACTCGGTGATCCTCATGGACGAAGTCGAGAAGGCGCACCCGGATGTGTTCAACATCCTTCTGCAAGTGCTTGAGGATGGCCGGCTGACCGACAGTCACGGGCGTACGGTGGACTTCCGCAACACGGTGATCGTGATGACCTCCAACCTCGGGTCGATGCAGATCCAGGAGCTGGTCGGTGATCGCGAGGCGCAGCGCGCTGCTGTGATGGACGCGCTGACGTCGCACTTCCGTCCGGAGTTCATCAACCGGGTCGACGAGGTGGTGATCTTCGAGCCGTTGGCGCGGGATCAGATCGCCGGGATTACCGAGATCCAGTTGGGTCGCCTGCGCAGCCGTCTGGCTGAGCGCGAGCTGAAGCTGGAGCTGAGCCCGGAAGCGATGGACAAGCTGATCGCCGTCGGTTACGACCCGGTGTATGGCGCACGTCCTTTGAAACGGGCGATCCAGCGCTGGATCGAAAACCCGCTGGCACAGTTGATCCTGTCGGGTCATTTCATGCCTGGCGACACCGCCACCGGCAAGGTTGAGAACGACGAAATCGTTTTCGGCTAAGCCTCAGCAGCAATGAAACCGGGAAGGCCTCGCATTGCGAGGCCTTTTTTTCGCCAGGCTGTTGAACTCAAAGGAAAAGGCTTGTAAAGTGCGCCCCGCAGTCAGTCACCGGCAGCGTTTCAACCCACCGGGTTGGAATCTGAAATAAGTTGCAAATCATTAACTTGAAAGCAAATTAGGGGGTTGACAGAGGTGTTCTAGGTTGTAGAATAGCGCGCCTCAGACACACGAACGCAGCGATGCGAACGGGTGGCGAGATGCAACAAAGCTTCACCGTTGTAAATTGAAATATGTAGTTCCGTGATAGCTCAGTCGGTAGAGCAAATGACTGTTAATCATTGGGTCCCAGGTTCGAGTCCTGGTCACGGAGCCAATTTCAAACCGGGGTATAGCGCAGTCCGGTAGCGCGCCTGCTTTGGGAGCAGGATGTCAGGAGTTCGAATCCCCTTACCCCGACCATATTTGGGTCGTTAGCTCAGTTGGTAGAGCAGTTGGCTTTTAACCAATTGGTCGTAGGTTCGAATCCCACACGACCCACCATTTTTGAAACCAGTTTGCGCTGGGATCGAATCTTAAGATCAGAGGCCAAAAGCGCTGATCGAAGAAGGCGATCTTTGAAAGGTCGCCTTTTTTTTACCGGGGTATAGCGCAGTCCGGTAGCGCGCCTGCTTTGGGAGCAGGATGTCAGGAGTTCGAATCCCCTTACCCCGACCATATTGAAAATCCTCGTATCGAAAGATACGGGGATTTTTTTTGCCTGCCGAAAGCTGAATCCCTTCAAGTCGTCATACAACCTGCCGATAGCCCGCTAACACGAGGGGACTGCCAACGCTTCGCCCCTTGATCTGGCCATTACAAGAATAAGGGCGTTCGTCATGTTGCTTCGTCAGTTGAATATTGCTCCCCGGGCTGCCCTGGGATTTGCCCTGATCGCGGTGTTGGTGGCCTTGCTCGGCGTGTTTGCGCTGGGGCAGATGTCGAGCATTCGCGACAGTGAGGTGGCGGTGGAGAACCGCTGGTTGCCGAGCATCCGTGGCGGCGACGAGATCCGCGAACTGATGCTGCGCATCCGCACCATCTCCCTGCGCATGGCGCTCGATCAGGATCCGGCCAATATCGCCACCTATCGCGGCCAGATGGACACCCGCGACAAGGAACTGAGCGAGAAGATCGCCGCCTACGACAAACTGGTCGACACTGCCGAAGGTCAGCAGCTGTATGACCAGTTCAAGAAAACCTTCGCCGCCTATCGCACCGGCATTGCCCAGTCGTTCACCCTCGCTGAGCAGGGCAAGCGTGACGAGCTGACCAAATTGCTCCTTGTGGACATGAAGACCGTGGTCGACGGCTCCGGCAAGCAACTCAACGATCTCGCCGATCTGTTCGCCCGCCAGGTCGCTGCCGAAAGCGAGAAGTCTGCCGCGCATTATGAAACCTCGCGCACCATCGTTACTCTTTTCATTGCCTTGGCAGCGCTGGCCACGGTGGCGCTGGCGATGTTGCTCACGCGCAGTATCGTGCGCCCGCTGAGCAGCGCCGTGGATGCCGCTGAAAGTGTCGCTAAGGGCGATCTAACCCGACCGATCGAAACCCATGGCAATGACGAAGTCAGCCGCTTGCTCAAGGCCTTGGCGACGATGCAACAGAACCTGCGCGAGACCCTGCAAGGTATCAGCGGCTCAGCCACACAACTGGCCACCGCCGCTGACGAACTGAGCGCCGTCACCGTCGACAGCACCCAAGGCCTGCAAGAGCAGAACAACGAAATCGAACAGGCCGCCACTGCGGTCAACGAGATGACCGCTGCGGTGGAGGAGGTCGCGCGCAACGCGGTGTCGACGTCCGATGCCACGCGCCAGTCCAGTCAATCGGCGCAATTGGGCCAGGAGCGCGTCAGCGAAACCGCCAGTGCGATCAACGCCCTGGCCAGTGATGTGCAAAACACCGGCGAGCTGGTGCAGTCGCTGGCCAATCAATCGCAAGACATCGGCAAGGTTCTGGACGTGATTCGCGCCATCGCCGAGCAGACCAATCTGCTGGCGCTCAACGCTGCCATCGAGGCAGCACGTGCGGGCGAAAGCGGTCGAGGTTTTGCGGTGGTAGCCGATGAGGTGCGGGCGCTGGCGTATCGCACCCAGCAATCGACGCAGGAAATCGAGCAGATGGTGCAAGGCATGCGCAGCGGTTCGAGCCAGGCGCTGGAGTCAATGCAGGCCAGCGCATCTCGTGCGGCGAGTACGCTGGTTCTCGCAGAGCGGGCAGGTGAGGCGTTGGTGACGATCACGGCGTCGGTGCACGAGATTCACGAGCGCAACCTGGTGATCGCCAGCGCTGCCGAGGAGCAGGCGCAGGTGGCGCGGGAAGTGGATCGCAATCTGGTGAACATTCGCGACCTGTCGGTGCGTTCGGCTGCGGGGGCTGATCAGACCAGCGCGTCGAGCCACGAACTGTCGCAACTGGCCAATGCGCTACAGGGCATGGTGCGGCGCTTCCAGCTGTGATCGACAGCCAATAAAAAGCCCCGCGCGATGCGGGGCTTGGAATAAAGATCAAAGGTGGGAGCGAGCCTGCTCGCGAATGCGCCTGATCGTCGAGCAGCACGAAAACCTGTGGGAGCCGGGCTTGCCCGCGATAGCGGTGGGTCAGGCAACAGAAATATCAACTGACCCGGCGCCATCGCTGGCAAGCCAGCTCCCACAGATGTTGGCCTTAGTGCAGTTTCAGACGCGGCTCGGTGCCACGACCAATCTTGCTCCCCAGCATCAACATCGCCGTGCGGAACGGACCGTACAGCGCCATCTGGTGCATGCGGTACAGCGACACATAGAACATCCGCGCCAGCCAGCCTTCGAGCATGACGCTGCCGGTCAGGTTACCCATCAAGTTACCCACAGCAGAAAAACGCGACAGCGAAATCAGCGAGCCGTAGTCGGTGTACTTGTACTCCGGCAGGGTCTTGCCTTCGATGCGCAGTTTCAGCGACTTGGCCAGCAGCGACGCCTGTTGATGCGCCGCTTGTGCCCGTGGTGGGACGTTGCGATCAGTGCCCGGTTGCGGGCACGCCGCGCAGTCACCGAAGGCAAAGATGTTTTCGTCGCGCGTGGTTTGCAGAGTCGGCAGCACTTGCAGCTGATTGATGCGGTTGGTTTCCAGACCGTCGATGTCCTTGAGGAAACCCGGTGCGCGGATGCCGGCAGCCCAGACTTTCAGGCTGGCCTTGATCTCGTTGCCATCGGCGGTGATCAGGCTGTCCGCAGTCACTTCGCTGACTGCTGCGTTGGTCATCACATTGACCCCGAGCTTCTCCAGGGTCTTGTGCACCGGCCCGCTGATGCGCTCCGGCAGGGCAGGCAGCACCCGTGGGCCGGCTTCGATCAGCGTGATGTGCATGTTTTCCGGTTTGATCCGGTCCAGACCATACGCGGCCAATTCATGGGCGGCGTTGTGCAGCTCTGCCGCCAGTTCGACGCCAGTGGCGCCAGCGCCGACGATGGCCACACTGATCTGCTCGACCACGTCGGTCTGCCCGGCGTGGGCGCGCAGATAATGGTTGAGCAATTGCTGGTGGAAGCGCTCAGCCTGTTTGCGCGTATCAAGGAACAGACAATGCTGCGCCGCGCCCTGGGTACCGAAATCGTTGGTGGTGCTGCCGACGCTGATCACCAGCGAGTCATAAGCCACTTCACGCGCCGGTACCAGCTCGACGCCGTTTTCGTCATAGGTCGCGGCCAGCTGGATTTTCTTCTGCGCGCGATCGAGCCCGCTCATGCGCCCGAGCTGGAACTCGAAGTGGTTCCATTTCGCCTGGGCGACATAGTTGAGTTCGTCTTCGGAGGAGTTCAGGGAACCGGCGGCCACTTCGTGCAGCAGCGGCTTCCAGATGTGGGTCAGGTTCGCGTCGACCAGCATCACGCTGGCCGTGCCGCGCTTGCCCAGAGTCTTACCCAGGCGGGTAGCCAACTCCAGACCGCCGGCGCCGCCGCCGACAATGACAATACGATGGGACATAGGGATAACTCGCAAGGTTTTTAAAAGAAATCGGTGCGGTTACCCGAGGGAGCGCAAGGCAGCTCATAACGTCAGGTAACTGATAAATCGGCTCAACAGGCCCAGACCAATGGTCACTGCCAGCACCAGCACCAGGAGCATCCACGGCCGGAAAGGCCGGCGCTCGACACGGTGTTGGGACAATTGCAGGTACTCTTCGACATGCTTTTGGTCTTCGGGGTTCAGGCGGCTGGTCATATTTGCCTCGTCAGGTAGACGTTACTGAATGAGCACAGGCTACAGCGGTTTTCAGCCCGGATTGAACGCAGCGTAGCCGCTGTCCGGAACCGGTTCGACGCACACGCTATCGTCGAGGCGAATGATGCCGCTTTGTAACACCCGGGCGGTGATCCCGCCATGCCCGCGCACGGCTTGAAAAGTGCCCGGGCCGAGATTGTTCTGCAAGCGTGCACAGGGCTGACACCAGCCAGTGGTTTCGAGTATCGCCTGCCCGATGCGAAAGCGCCGCCCCTTCAGGCTAAATAAATTGATTCCGCTTATAACGAGATTGCGCCGCAGATCTTCAGGCCGGACTGGCTGGTCAGCGGGACGGCCCATCAATGCGTTGATTACCGCCAGGTGCTCCCACTGGATCAGCGTCACCTGTCGCGCATTGCGAATGCCCGGGCGGGCGTGGTCGCCGGTGAGCCCGGCTTCCAGCCGCGCCTCGACCGCGTCCAGCTCAAGCATCGGCCCACGGGATTCTGGACGCACACCGATCCAGCGCACACGACCGGTTTGCGGAACCTCGGCGATCAACTGCTGCAGCGGCGTCACAGGCTGATGCCCACGTCGAACACAATGCTGCGGCCGAGGTTGCTGCGCAGAAAGTCCGGCGCGTCGGGATGAGCAAACAGCACCCTTGCGAATGTCGGGCCGACCAGCGACAGCGAGCGCCAGCCCTGACGCAGGTATTCGGTCGGTGGCGGGAAGTGACTGTTGAGATCCAGCACTTCGCGTTTGAGGCTGGCGAAGGCGATGATGTCCAGCTCACCCAGATCCATGCCGCGTTCCTTGTAGTTGTGCGCCTTCTTGCGCAGGGTCGGCGCCAGACGCAGGAGAAATTCATTGGCCGGGATGCGCTTGGGTTTGGCTTCGTGGCGCACCAGTTGGCTCAAGGAAAACGCGCTGCGCCGACGCTGCAATTCGTCGCGCCATTCATCATTGAGACGGCGGCCTTCATCGAGGACGAAAAAAACTTCGAAATTGGCATCGCGGAACAATACGTCCGGCGGCTCACCGGCCGGGGCGAATTCGTCGGCGCGGTAGGGGATGTTCAGACCTTGCAGCAGGCGCTGGCAGACCCAACGCTCACGCTCCCATTTGCGGGCATTGGACAGGAACGCATTGGCCTGCTCGGCCGCGATGGTCAGCAGGCGTAAATAATCTGAATCATCCATAAGCCCAAGCTTAGCGTCCAAATGCGACAAGCAGATAGCTTTGCATCGACTGGTGCACATACATCGGCGGTGTAGACTGCGACAAAGCGGTAAGCCCATGGAGAAGGTGAGGGAATCATGATCGGTGCCGAACTGCTGTCCTCGGCAAGCCTGACGCTCGGCTGGCTGATTTATCTGCCGGCGCTGCTCTGGGCGATCATGCGTGCGCCATGGGTCGAGCTGTTCAGCGACAGTCGCCGGCAGCACTTGCTGTTCGGCACGGTGTTCGCGCTGTTTCTGCTGTGGCTGGTGCGCAGGGATTTCGACACCGGCGTGTCTTATCACTTCATCGGCATGACGGCGGTGACGCTGCTGCTCGATTGGCCGCTGGCGATCGTCGGCGGGCTGGTTGCGCAGATGGGGCTGGTGCTGCTGGGGCGTCAGGACCTGGCTGCGGTGGGCGTCAATGGCGCGTTGCTGATTCTGCTGCCAGTGCTGATCACCGAATGCGTGGCAATCCTCGTGGAGCGTGCGCAGCCACGCAATCCGTTCGTTTACATCTTCTGTTCCGGTTTCTTCGCCGCTGCGTTGTCCGGCCTGTTGTGCCTGATCCTCAGCCTGACACTGCTGTGGTACGACGGCCTCTTCGCCATGCCGGAATGGCTGGAAGATTTCGTCGGCTACCTGTGGTTGCTGCTGTTCCCCGAGGCCTTTATCAACGGCATGGTCGTCAGCGCGTTGGTGGTGTTCTGCCCGGAATGGCTGGAGACCTTCAACCGCACCCGTTACCTTTCGGCGCCGTGGAAGGACGACGATCCGAAGTCTTGATCCACATCAAACCGGCCATGCCGCAGAGATTTCATGCTCGCGCAAATCCCTTCAGGAGCAGTGGCATGGGCGTTTACGAATGGGCGCGGCAGGAAACCCGGCAGAGTCTGGAACTGGCGCAGGAGGTGGGCTTTGACCCGGGCCTGAGTTTGCGCGCCCTGCTCAGCGCCGTGGTGCAGCAGAGCAAGGCAGTGCGCAATGCCGAAGACCTGGCCGACGAGTTGCGCTTTCTCGCGGAGAACCTCGACGACAGTCAGGACTACGGCTTTATGCGGCCCTGATCAGCGATCAGTGACGCGGATCGAAATCGCCGGAAAACAGCTCGTCTTCGGCATCCGGGGCGACCGGAATCTTGTGCTCTTCCGAGGCCCAGGCGCCGAGGTCGATCAGTTTGCAGCGGTCGGAGCAGAACGGACGGAATTTGTTCGCCGGGGTGAATTCGACGGGGGCGCCGCAGGTCGGGCATTCAACGGTTGGAATCTGGCTCATGCTTGGCCTCCGGATAAAGTCAGATAAAAGTGATGCAGACGCTCGACCTCGCTGTGCAGCCAGGCGAGGTCGCGGTCGTTGACGATCACATCGTCGGCACGGCTCACGCGGTCTTCACGGCTCGATTGCGCCTTGAGGATCGCCTGCACCTGCGCTTCGCTGGTCTGGTCACGCTGCAAGGTGCGTTCGATCTGCAGTGGTTGCGGCGCATCGATGACCAGAATGCGCTGGGTCATCGCGTATTGCCCGGATTCGATCAGCAACGGTGAAACCAGAATCGCGTAAGGCGATTTTGCCTGCGCCAGATGATGAGCGATTTCCTCGCCGATCAACGGATGCAGCAGCGCTTCGAGCCAACGTCGCTGTTCGGGCTCTTCAAAAATCAGTTTGCGCAGGGCGGCGCGGTCCAGCGTGCCATCGGACTGCAACACGCCGGAACCGAAATGCTCGGCGATTTTCGCCAGCGCCGGACGCCCCGGCTCGACTACCCAGCGCGCCGCATGATCAGCGTCCACCACGTGCACGCCGAGGTCAATGAAGTGCTGCGCCGCCGCGCTTTTGCCGCTGCCGATGCCGCCGGTCAGGCCGAGGATCCAGGGTTTTTCCACAGGGGTATTCATTTCAAACCGACAGACTGCCAATAGAAGTCGGTTATTTGACCACCCCAGAGCAAGGCAATCCAGCCGGCAATTGCCAGAAAGGGCCCGAAGGGGATCGGCGTCGAGGTTTCCTGGGCGCGCAGGCGCAGCATGACGACGCCCAAAATCGCCCCCACCAAGGATGACAACAGAATCGTCAGCGGCAGAATCTGCCAGCCACCCCAAGCGCCAAGCAAGGCCAACAGCTTGAAATCGCCATGACCGATGCCGTCCTTGCCAGTGAGCAGTTTGAACAGCCAGAACACCGACCAAAGCGCCAGATAACCCGCCACCGCGCCCCACAATGCATCTGGCAACGCCACGAACACGCCGAAGCTGTTGACGATCAGCCCCAGCCACAGCAGCGGCAGCACCAGCACATCGGGCAGCAGTTGATGTTCGCAGTCGATCAGACTCATCGCCAGCAAGCCCCACGTCAGCAAAATCAGCAAGCTCGCCGGCCAGCCGAAGCCCAGATGCCAGGCGATGAATGCCGAGAGCAGGCCGCAGGCCAGTTCGGTCAGCGGGTAACGTCTACTGATCGGCGCCGAACAGGCCGAGCAGCGCCCGCGCAGCAGCAGATAACTGAGCAGCGGAATGTTTTCCCACGGGCGGATCCGGTGTCCGCAATGCGGGCACGCGGAGTGCGGCAGCATCAGGTTGTAGGTCGGCACGGGCGTTTCGCTGGGCAGGCCGAGCACATCATGGGCCTGCTGCCGCCAGTCGCGCTCGAGCATTTTCGGCAAGCGCCAGACCACAACATTGAGGAAGCTGCCGACCACCAGCCCGAGCAGCAGCGCGCTGACCACGAAGGCCAGCGGATACACGGCAAACAGTTCGTCGATAGGCATGTCAGATCGCTGAGCCGAGTTGGAAGATCGGCAGGTACATGGCCACCACCAGACCACCGACGATGACCCCCAGCACCACCATGATGAACGGCTCCATCAGGCTGGTGAGGTTGTCGACCATGTTATCGACTTCCGCTTCATAAAAACCGGCGACCTTGTCGAGCATGTCATCCAGTGCCCCGGACTCCTCGCCGATGGCGGTCATCTGCACCGCCATGTTCGGAAACACACCGGTGCTGCGCATCGAGAAGTTGAGCTGCATGCCGGTCGAGACGTCCTGCCGAACCCGTAGCACCGCGCGCTTGAACACCACGTTGCCGGTGGCGCCCGCCACCGAATCCAGTGCTTCGACCAGCGGCACACCGGCGGCGAAAGTGGTCGACAGGGTGCGGGCAAAGCGTGCAACGGCGGACTTGTACATCAAGGTGCCCACCAGTGGCAGCTTCAGCAGCCAGGCATCGCGCCGGTCGCGCAGGGCCTGCGATGTCTTCAACGCGTGGCGAGTGCCGAAAAACGCTGCCACCAGTGCAAACAGAATCGCCCACCACCACTGCTGCATGAATTCCGACAGGCTGATGATCATCAGGGTGAAGCCCGGCAGTTCGGCGCCGAACCCGGAGAATACCGACTGAAACTGCGGCACCACCTTGACCAGCAGAATGCCGGTCACCACCGCCGCCACCAGCACCACGGCGGTGGGGTAGGTCATGGCCTTCTTGATCTTGGCCTTGAGCGCTTCGCTTTTTTCCTTATAGGTCGCCACTCGTTCGAGCAAGGTGTCGAGGGCACCGGACTGTTCGCCGGCGTCGACCAGGTTGCAGTACAACTCGTCGAAGTATTGCGGCTTCTTGCGCAGGGCCGTGGCGAAACTGTTACCGGCGGCAACTTCCTGTTTGACCTCATCGACCAGTTTGCGCATGGCCGGGTTTTCGAAGCCCTCGCCGATGATGTCGAAGGACTGCAACAGCGGTACACCGGCTTTCATCATCGTTGCCATCTGCCGGGTGAACAGGGCGATGTCCTGCGGTTTGATGCGTTTGCCCAAGCTCAGCAGGGAGGCGGATTTCTTGCGCACCTTGCCCGGGTTGATCCCTTGTTTGCGCAGCTGCGCCTTGATCAGTGCGGGGTTCTGCCCGCTCAACTCGCCGCTGACTTTACTGCCTTTGCGGTCGGTGCCTTCCCAGGCGTAAACGCTGACTTTCGCTGCCTTGACCGCCATGTTCAATCCTTGGTGACCCGGTTGATTTCCCCAAGGCTGGTGATGCCTTGCATCGCCTTGTGCAGCCCGGAAGTGCGCAGATCGGCGAAGCCGTCGCGGCGCATCTGGATGTCGATTTCCAGCGAATTGCCTTCGGCCATGATCAACCGTTGCAGGTCCGGTGTGTTCTTTACCACTTCATAAATCCCCACGCGTCCCTTGTAACCGCCGTTGCAGTGATCGCAACCGACCGGCTCGTAGATCGTGAAATGACCGATGCGTTCCTCGGGGAAGCCTTCCTTGAGCAAGGTTTCGTGCGGGATTTCCAGCGGTCGCTTGCAGTGCGCGCACAATTTGCGCGCCAGACGCTGGGCGATGATCAGGCTGACCGAGGTGGCAATGTTGAAACCGGGAATGCCCATGTTGTGCAGGCGCGTGAGGGTTTCCGCCGCGCTATTGGTGTGCAGGGTCGACAGCACCAGGTGGCCGGTCTGCGCGGCCTTGATCGCGATCTCGGCGGTTTCCAGATCGCGGATCTCGCCGACCATGATCACGTCCGGGTCCTGACGCAGAAACGAGCGCAGCGCCTGGGCAAAGTCCAGCCCTTGGCGGGGATTGACGTTGACCTGGTTGATGCCCTCCATGTTGATTTCCACCGGGTCTTCGGCGGTGGAAATATTGATGTCGACGGTGTTGAGGATATTCAGCCCGGTGTACAGCGACACGGTTTTACCGGAGCCGGTGGGGCCGGTGACCAGAATCATTCCTTGCGGCTGTTTCAGCGCAGCCAGGTACAAAGCCTTTTGCTCGGCTTCGTAACCCAAGGCGTCGATGCCCATTTGTGCACTGGACGGGTCGAGAATCCGGATCACCACTTTTTCGCCCCACAGGGTCGGCAAGGTGTTGACGCGAAAATCGATGGATTTGCTTTTCGACAGGCGCATTTTGATCCGCCCGTCCTGGGGTTTGCGTCGTTCGGAAATATCCAGACTGGCCATGACCTTCAAACGTGCGGCAATACGCCCGGCCAACTGGATCGGCGGCTTGGCCACCTCGCGCAGCATGCCGTCGGTGCGCATGCGCACCCGGTAGTTTTTTTCGTACGGCTCGAAGTGCAGGTCGGAAGAGCCACTCTTGATCGCATCGAGCAGCATCTTGTGCACGAAGCGCACGACCGGGGCGTCGTCGGCATCGAGGCCGCCGATCACGTCCTGTTTGTTGTCATCAATCGACTCGACGTCGAGGCCGTCGAGATCGACATCGGCCATTTCTTCCAGACCCGAGGCGTGGCTGTCGAAGAACTTGTCGATGGCGTCGCTGAGTTTGTTGTCCTCGACCAGAATCGCTTCGGTGCTCAGGCCGGTGCTGAACTGGATGTCGCTGATCGCCTGCTGATTGCTCGGGTCGGAAAGGCCCACGAACAATTTGTTGCCGCGCCGCCACAAGGGCAGGGCGCAATGCTGACGAACCAGTTTTTCACTGACCAGGCCCCTGGGCTGAGTCTCCTTGTCGAGGCAGCTGAGATCGAGCAGGGCCATGCCGAAATGTTCCGAGGCGATCTCGGCGATCTGCCGGCTGTTGACCAGTTTGTTGTGTACCAGGTAATTGACCAGCGACACGCGATTGCGCTGGGCCTGCGCCCAGGATTGCCGGGCGCTTGTTTCCGTGAGCAGTTCGGCCTGGACCAATTGCTTGGCCAGACCGCTCAGAGCGATGTCATTCATGGGGATTCCGCACGCTTGCCGTTCATGACTTATAGCCTAGTCAAGTGACAGCGCCAAACACGGCCGGTGCAGGTGACAAAAAGTGTCAGATAGTGCGGTTGCGGGTTGTAGGAAACGGCGCAGGGATTTGCGCGCGCCCAGCAGGCGGGGCCTGAAAGGCGTTGGCATGGGCTGTGCTGAGCCTTGTTCAGATCATGAGATTTCGACTCATGCATGGAGCGTGTCTATGAAAAAACAACAAGGTTTTACATTGATCGAGCTGCTGATCGTCGTGGCGATCATCGGCATTCTGGCGACTATCGCCCTGCCGCAGTATTCGAAGTATCAGGCGCGGTCGAAGGTGACGGCGGGGTTGGCGGAGATCAGCGCGATGAAGGTGCCGTTTGAAGACCTGATCAATCAGGGTACAAATCCAACCTTGGCGTTAGTGAAGGGCGATAACGTCACCACGACCTCCAATTGCGCTCTGACTGCCTCAGGTACCGCTGCAGACGGAGCTGGAACGATTGTATGTACGTTGGCCAACGCGCCAGCGCCTGTATTGGGCAAAACCATCACGTTGACTCGTACAGCTGCGGGTGGTTGGAGCTGTGGCACTACGGTAGCTCCTGACTATTCACCGAAAGGCTGTAACGCTACTGGTACTTGATCGATATGTACTCTCCGAAATGCCCCGCACTGCGGGGCATTTTCGTATGGTCACCTGTCTACAAAAGCTCCAATAATTTCAGCAGCTTATGAACTTTCCGAAAAACCGCAACTTGCATGCGAAATTGCGTTGAGTCATGCATTTTGCATGAAAACGAAAATCAGTGTTTTTCATAACCTACTGTTTTAAAAGGATTTTATGCGACTGAAAAAGTTGGCACAGCGTTCGCAATATCTCCGGTAACCCTGCTGACAAGCGTTACAGCAGACTTCCAGTAAAAACAGGAGTTACTCGTATGAAGAAGTTCGCTATCACTGCCGCTGCTACCGCTCTGACCCTGACCATGGCTGGTGGCGCTTTCGCCCAGTCCGCTCAGGCTACCCAGGCGCCAATGGTTCTGGCTGCCGGTGAAGTTACCGAAATGAAACAAGATACCAGCGACACCTGGATCACCACCAAGGTCAAAGCTGACCTGGTTACCGAAAAAGGCATTCCAGGCACCGACATCAAAGTCGAAACCAACAAGGGTGTAGTTTCCCTGTCGTCGACCACTGCGGTAACCGAGTCGCAGAAAGAAGTCGCCGTTGGCATTGCCAAGAAAATCAAAGGCGTTAAAGCGGTCTCCGCTGACGGCCTGAAAGCCGAGTAAGGCAAGACTTCTCGCCTGAACCGGGAGAAGACGCGACAGACGGGCCGAGTAATACGTCTGCCGCAACTTTAGAGTTCATGCGAACGGTCACACGGATGTGACCATTACAGGCCCCGGCACTTGTGTCGGGGCCTGTTCTATTTGGGCAATACCAATGTGGGAGCGAGCCTGCTCGCGAATGCGTAGTGTCAGCCGACAAGTTCGTCAGTGACAGACCGTATTCGCGAGCAGGCTCGCTCCCACAGGGTGAATTTCGTTCG
>NZ_JASCPT010000092.1:0-21524 GCF_029959775.1 Pseudomonas sp. PS01270
GAGCCTGCTCGCGAAAGCGGTGTGTCAGTCGCCCTGTTCGTTGACTGAATCGACGCCTTCGCGAGCAGGCTCGCTCCCACAAGAGTTACCCTGTTGTTCAGCCATTCATGCTTTGAAAATGCTCAAGCATGCGCTGCGCATCCGCCACCACGCCGCTGAACAATTCAAACGCCTTCACCGCCTGAAACACCGCCATGTTGCCGCCATCCAGGGTGCGGCAACCCAAGGCGCGGGCGTCGCGCAGCAGCTCGGTTTCCAGCGGGAAATACACAATTTCCGCGACCCACATTGCCTTGCGTAGCAACCCGGCCGGCACCGGTGAACCCGGCAGCTTGGCCATGCCCATCGGCGTGGTGTTGACCAGGCCATCGGCCTGCGCCAGCGCCCCGGGCAAATCCCGCCCCGCCTGCGCGCGACCGGCGCCAAAATGTTGATTCAGATTGTTTGCCAGGCTCTCGGCACGCTCGCGGTCGACATCAAAAATCGTCAATTGCCGTACGCCTTCGCTGAGCAGCGCGTGGGCCACCGCCGCGCCAGCGCCGCCAGCGCCCATCTGGACGACACGTTCACGGGCAGCGTCCGTCAGACCCCGGCGAAAACCCTCGGCGAAACCGAGGCAATCGGTGTTATGGCCGACACGCTTGCCGTCCTTCAGCACCACGGTGTTCACCGCGCCGATGCCACGGGCTTCCGGTGACAACTCATCGAGCAGCGGGATGACCGCCTGTTTGCACGGGAAAGTGATGTTCAGCCCGGTGTAATTCATCCGCTCCGCCGCTTGCAGCAAGTCGGGCAGGGCCGTGCTGTCGAGGTGCAATTGATCGAGGTCGATGAGCTGGTACAGATAACGCAGGCCCTGCGCATCACCTTCGTGCTCATGCATTGCCGGTGTACGTGAAGCCTGAATCCCGGCGCCGATCAGCCCGGCGAGTATCACCTTGGAACGCGACATGGTTCTTACCTCTGCAACCGCTGGCTGAAATGCTCCAGCGCCAGGCGGTAGCCATGGCTGCCGAACCCGCACATCACGGCCGTGGCGATGCCGGAAACAAACGAATGATGACGAAACGGCTCACGGGCGTGGACATTGGACAGGTGCACCTCGATCACCGGCAATTCACTGGCGACCAGTGCATCGCGAATTGCCACGGACGTATGCGTCCACGCCGCCGGATTGATCACGATCCCGGCACAACGACCGCGCGCGGCGTGAATCCAGTCGAGCAGCTCGCCTTCATGATTGGTCTGGCGAAATTCCACGGTCAGGCCGAACTCGTCAGCCGCGCGACCACACAACGCCGAAATATCCGCCAGGGTTTCATGACCATAAGTCGCCGGCTCGCGGGTGCCGAGCAGGTTCAGGTTCGGGCCGTTAAGCACCAGAACGATAGGGGGCATGGGGGGTAACTCCACTTTTTGTTTTTGGCATCGGCCGAGAGGTTCCGGCCTGTGGAGATAAAATGTACTAGATGGTTACATCGGTCAATTGCCGAGAAATGACCAGGGCGTTTTGTGTTCGGTGATCGCACAGGCGCGCAATCAGGCGAGCCGTGAGAACTTTGCTTACTCTTTTTCTGCTCCTGCCGCTGTTCCGGAACGGATGACCACGCTAGCCTTCGGCGCGCTATGACCCCGATGAAGACAAGGTGCTGCTGTCCTTGATCGGCAAGTTGGAAGGAGTTGAGATCGAATCATGAAAGTCATCAAGGCAAAACCGTCGGTGCATCGCCCCCTGACGGAAGAGATGCTCGATGCCGCCATCACACTTGGCGAAGCACGACAGGCCAATAGTTTGCAGGCCGTGTCAGTGAGCTTCGAAGAATCCTCTTTGGTCATTCGTTTCGAGGACGGCAGCGGTGTGTTGCTTCCGGTGAAGCTGTATCCCGAATTCGCGGGGTTTGAAGCGGCCGATTATGCAAGCCTGACGATCGGCCTCGGCGGCACTGCGCTGTGCCATGAGGGCAAGGATCTGGATATTTCCATTGCCGGCATGATTTCAGCGAGCCCGCCGCTTATGCGGATGGCCGCGTCGGTCGTCGCCTCGCGCAACGGGCGTCAAAGCAGCGCTGCGAAATCTGCGGCAGCGCGAGCCAATGGCAAAAAAGGCGGGCGTCCACGCAAAACGGATATCGCGCCATAGCACCCACAAAAAAGCCGTCAATCACGACGGCTTTTCCGTATCAGCTACCCGCAATCAACGCCGGGTCAGCAGCACACCGGATTCCATGTGATGGGTCCACGGGAACTGGTCAAACATCGCGCACTTGGTAATGCGGTGGGTGTCATGCAACTGGGCGATGTTGGCCGCCAGGGTGTCCGGGTTGCAGGAGATGTAGAGGATATTGTCGAAGCGCCGGGTCAGTTCGCAGGTGTCCGGGTCCATGCCGGCGCGTGGTGGGTCGACGAAGACGCTGCCGAATTCGTAGCTCTTCAGATCGATGCCGTGCAGGCGACGGAACGGGCGTACTTCGTTGAGCGCTTCGGTCAGCTCCTCGGCGGACAAACGCACCAGCGTGACGTTATCCACAGCGTTTTCGCTGAGATTGCTCAGGGCAGCGTTGACCGAAGTCTTGCTGATCTCGGTGGCGAGCACTTTGCGCACGCGAGTCGCCAGCGGCAGGGTGAAGTTGCCGTTGCCGCAGTACAGCTCGAGCAGATCGTCGCTGCGATCGCCCAAGGCTTCGTATGCCCAATTGAGCATCTTCTGGTTCACCGTGCCGTTGGGTTGGGTGAACGCGCCTTCGGGCTGGCGATAGCTGAAGGTGCGGCCGCCGACTTCGAGTTTCTCGACGACATAGTCCTGACCGAGCACTTCGCGCTTGCCTTTGGAGCGGCCGATGATGCTCACGCCCAGATCCGCCGACAACTGAGTTGCCGCTGCATGCCAGTGCTCGTCCAGCGGACGGTGATAGCACAGGGTGATCATCGCGTCGCCGGCCAGCGTGGTCAGAAATTCGACCTGGAACAGCTTGTGGCTCAGCGCCGAACTGGCTTGCCACGCGGCCTTCAACTGCGGCATCAACTGGTTGATGCGCAGGCTGGCAATCGGGAATTCTTCGATGAGTATCGGCGTGCGCTTGTCGTCCTGAGAGAACATCGCGTAATGCCGCTCGCCGCCCTCGCGCCACAGGCGGAATTCGGCGCGCAGGCGGAAGTTCTGCAGAGGCGAGTCAAACACCGTCGGCTCGGGTGCATCGAACGGTGCCAGCAGATCACGCAAGCGCGTGACCTTGGCTTCGAGTTGTTCGGCGTAGGCTTGGGAATCGAAACTCATGCGTTGAACCAACCCAACTTGATCACAAACAGAATCGACAAAATCACCAGTGCCGGGTTCAGCTCACGGGCGCGGCCGGACAGCAGCTTGATGGCAGTCCAGGCGATGAAGCCGAAGGCGATGCCGTTGGCGATCGAATAGGTGAACGGCATGGCCAGTGCGGTGACCACAACCGGCGCCGCCACGGTGATGTCGTCCCAGTCTATTTCCGCCAGGCCGGAAGTCATCAGCACCGCGACGAACAGCAGCGCTGGCGCGGTGGCGAATGCCGGAACGCTGGCCGCCAAGGGCGAGAAGAACAGCGCCAGCAGGAACAGGATTGCCACGACGATGGCGGTCAGGCCCGTGCGGCCACCGGCACTGACGCCGGCAGCGGATTCGATGTAACTGGTGGTGGTCGACGTGCCCAGCAGCGAGCCGGCCATGGCCGCCGTACTGTCGGCAATCAGCGCACGGCCCATTTTCGGCATGTGGCCGTCCTTGCCCATCAGGCCGGCGCGCTTGGCGACGCCGATCAGGGTCCCGGAGTTGTCGAACAGGTCGACGAACAGGAAGGCGAAAATCACGCTGACCAGACCGATGTCCAGTGCGCCTTTGATGTCCAGTTGCAGGAAGGTCGGCGCCAGCGACGGCGGCATCGACAGGATGCCGCCGAACTCGGTGACGTTCAGTACGATCGAGGCGATGGTTACAGCGAGAATACCGATCAGCACCGCGCCGCGCACTTTCAGTGCTTCGAGGGCGACGATCACGGCAAAGCCGACGGTGGCCAGAATCGGCGCCGGTTTGGTCAGATCGCCGAGGCCGACCATGGTTGCCGGGTTGCTGACCACGATGCCGGCGTTGTGCAGGGCGATCAGCGCCAGGAACAGGCCGATACCGGCGGCAATCGCCGAGCGCAGTGGCAGCGGAATGGCGTTGATGATCCATTCACGGATGCGGAAGATCGACAGCAGGAAAAACAGCACGGCGGAAATGAACACCGCACCCAGCGCCACCTGCCAGGTGTGGCCCATGTGCAGCACCACGGTGTAGGTAAAGAAGGCGTTCAGGCCCATGCCCGGAGCGAGGGCGATCGGGTAGTTGGCGATCAGGCCCATCACGGTCGAGCCGATGGCGGCCGCCAGACAGGTGGCGACGAAGATCGCGCCTTTGTCCATGCCGGTCTCGCCGAGGATGCTCGGGTTGACGAACAGAATGTAAGCCATGGCCAGGAAAGTCGTGACGCCCGCAAGAATTTCGGTGCGCACGTTGGTGTTGTGTGCCTTGAGTTGAAACAGCCTTTCCAGCATGTCTGCTCCCCGTGGCGCGCGTGGCGCCGTGAATGTATCGACCTCAACAGCAAAGCACAGACCGTCGCAAGCGCCTGGAAAATTGTCGTGGGCCGGAAAAAGCCGCGCATCATACCAGCCGCGTGAGGAATTTGGCGGATGTTGGTGTCGATCGTCGGCGAAGTTTTGCGCAGCCGACAACTGCGCCATACTGCGCGCTGATTTTTTGGAGTGGGCAGGCATGCGCAACGGCGGGATCAGGATTTTCGGATGGATTGCAGCACTGCTGCTGACAGCTCCGGCGTTCGCGGCATCGGCACCGCCGTTGACCGAGGTGAAGGTGATCAAAGTGCAATCGCCATCCTGCGGTCTGGAAGATATCGCCGATAACCAGCCGCAAACCCAGTGCGATCACAGCGGGCCGAATATCAAGGTCTATGTGCTGGAAGTCGGCTATGGCCAGAACCAGCCGCACGTGACTCTGGATGGCTTCGAGGTCAACGGCACCCGAGGTCCGGTGTGCGCCTTCGATAATGGCAATCTCACTGAATGCACCCCTGGCAGCAAAACCGTCGGTTCTCTTTATACCTTCGATCTGGCCGGCAAACAGCAAGGCACCTTCAACTTCAGCAACACCTCGATCAACGCTCCGCGCAACACGCTTTCGACTCAGCTTTACATCAAGTAACGGCTGTCTGCGAACAAGGTGGGACAAAGCTGACTACGCTTGACTGACTACCCAGCGGAAAGCGCCCATGACTTCCAGAGCCCTGATTGCCCTCGCCGAAGGCATCGACGATTTGCAAAGCGTGACCTTGATCGACGTGCTGCGCCGCGCCGGCATCGAAGTGGTCGCTGCCAGCATCGAAGGTCGGCGCATGCTGACCTGCGCGCGCGGCACCCGGCTGACAGCCGACGGCATGCTGGTCGATGTACTGGCACAGACTTTTGACCTCATTGCCCTGCCGGGCGGTGTCGTCGGTTCGCAGCATCTGGCGGCGCATCAGCCCTTGCAGCAGTTGCTCAAGGACCAGGCCAGCGCCGGCCGCCTGTTCGCCGCCATCGGCGAAGCCCCAGCCACCGCCCTCCAGGCATCAGGCGTGCTGCGCCAGCGCCGCATGACCTGCCTGCCCGGCGCCAGCCATCAGTTATCCGGCTGTACGTTTGTTGATCAACCGGTGGTGGTCGACGGCAACTGCATCACCGCCCAAGGCTCGGGCGCGGCGCTGGAATTTGCCCTAACCCTGGTTGAGCAGCTTGGCGGCAAGGCGTTGCGGGCGAGGGTGGCGGGGGAGTTGATGGCCTGACGGGTCAGCCGTGGGCTGCGAGGGGTTCTATCATTGGTTGCTCACGGTGCTCCGCTTGCCAAAGATCGTAGTCGGTTTGGACGCCTAGCCAAACGCGCGCCTTGCCGATCCCTGCACGCTCAAGTCGTACTGCCAGATCCGGGCTGATTGGCGCGTGTCCGTGCAGTACGCGCGAAAGATGCGGGCGTGCAAAGCCAAGGTGCCGGGCCAATTCGCTCACGCTGATACCAAGCTCGGGCAAGACATCCAGCAGCAGGGTTTCACCGGGGTGTGGCGGGTTGTGCATGGGCATGAGCCTGCCTCCTGTCAGTGGTAGTCCAGATAATCGACCAATTCGATATCCGAACCGACAAAACGAAAGATCACTCGCCAGTTGCCTGAAACGCTGAGCGGACCAGTATTCACTCAGCTCGCCTTTCAACGGATGCAGGCGCCAGCCCGGCAAGTCCAGATCGCCGGGAAGTGTCGCTCGATCCATGAACTGCAACATGCGCGACAGCCGTTTTGCATGGTCGGCACGAATTCCACGAGTCGTACCTGTTTCATAGAAGCCACGAAGGCCTTTGTGCTGAAAGGATTTGATCATGGCGGCGAGTGTAAGGCGATACATTACACTCAGTGCGGTAACTATGTACCGCACGTTGTCGCTTGATATGTGCTGGGCAGGTGAGTTTTTTCCGAAAAAATTCAGACCTTCTCTTCCACCGGCACATGCATCCGATCCCGATTCGCCAACGTCGGAAACAGTTTGATCCACGTCCCCGTCACCACCAGGGTGCCGATCCCGCCCATCACCACCGCCGGCACGGTGCCGAACCAGTGGGCGGTGAGGCCGGATTCGAATTCGCCCAACTGGTTCGATGCGCCGATGAACAGCCCGTTCACCGCGCTGACCCGGCCGCGCATTTCGTCAGGGGTTTCCAGTTGCACGAACGAGGCACGGATGACCATGCTGATCATGTCCGCTGCGCCGAGCACCACCAGCACCGCCAGGGAGAACCAGAACGAGGTCGACAAACCAAACGCGATAGTGGCGACGCCGAAGATGCCGACGGCGGTGAACATCACCCGGCCGACATTGCGTTCCACGGCAAATCGCGCGAGAAACAGCGACATCAGCAACGCACCCACCGCCGGCGCCGAGCGCAACAGGCCAAGACCCCACGGGCCGGTCAGCAGAATGTCCTTGGCGAACACCGGCAGCAACGCCGTGGCGCCACCGAGCAACACGGCGAACAGGTCCAGCGAGATCGCGCCGAGGATGTCCGGGCGGCTGCGGATGAAGCGAATCCCCGCCAGCAGCGAGTCCAGCGTGGCTTTGCCTTTATTCAATGGCGTCTGGCGTGCCGGCAGGTTGAGCATGAGCGAACAGGCGATCACGTACAGCAGCACGGTCGGGCCGTAGACCCAGACGCTGCCGAATGCATAGAGCAAACCGCCGAGGGCCGGGGCGACGATAGTGGCCGACTGCTGCGCCGATTGCGCGGCGGCAACTGCGCGGGGGAAAAGCGCACTGGGGACGATGCTGGGCAGCAAGGCCTGAGTCGTCGGCATCTCGAACGAACGGGCGGCGCCGAGCAGGAAGGCGAGGATGAAAATCATCTCGCGGGTGACGTGATCGGTGGCGCTGCCGATGGCCAGCGCCAAGGCAATCAACGCCTGCAACGACTGGCAAAGCGCGGCGACCTTGCGCCGATCGTAGCGATCAGCGACATGCCCGGTGTGCAGCATGAACAGCACCCGCGGGGCGAATTCGACCAGTCCGACCAGGCCCAGATCCAGCACGTTGCCAGTCAGCTGATACAGATTCCAGCCGATCGCCACGGTGAGCATCTGGAACCCGCTGGCGGTGAAAACCCGCGCCAGCCAGAAAGCCATGAACGGACGATGGTGACGTAACAGCAGGGGCTCTTGTGTGGGCATCTGAAGGCAGGTCTTGGACGAGTGAACGGCGAGATTATCACCA
Organism: Pseudomonas sp. PS01270; assembly: GCF_029959775.1. Taxonomy (NCBI): domain Bacteria; kingdom Pseudomonadati; phylum Pseudomonadota; class Gammaproteobacteria; order Pseudomonadales; family Pseudomonadaceae; genus Pseudomonas; species Pseudomonas sp. PS01270. The sequence goes on from NZ_JASCPT010000092.1 coordinate 7,819, forward strand.
GTCTGTAACAGGAAGTTGCTAGGAGAAACAATTCAGTTAGCCAGACATCGATCTTTCATGCTGACAATCAACCCTGTGATGAGGGATTTATCCCCGTTGGGTCGCGCAGCGGCCCCAAAATCTATAAACGACGACCACTGCTGCGCAGCCGGACGGGGATAAATCCCCTGGCCACAGGAGTGAGGCAACTTGTCACGCGGCAAACCACCACGCAGTTCATTGGCAAAAATGGGACTACTCTTTCAACGTTGCTTGATCCAGATCAAGACCCCGACCGGAACTGATCTGGCGGCCATTTGGCCAGACTCCCTGCGTTGCGATGGTTGCAAAAAAAGAACGAATCCGAATTCGCCGCACTCCATATCCGTGGGGGCAGTGGTGCAGGCCTCCGGGCCAGCTACCCGTATTACCTGACAGAGGAAGCCATATGTTCGGTTTAGAGGCTCTGGATCTCGCCCGAATTCAGTTCGCGTTCACCATCTCGTTCCACATTCTGTTCCCGGCCATCACCATCGGCCTGGCGAGTTACCTGGCAGTGCTCGAAGGTTTGTGGCTGAAGACCCGCAACGACACCTACCGCGATCTCTACCATTTCTGGTCGAAGATTTTTGCCGTGAACTTCGGCATGGGCGTGGTTTCCGGGCTGGTCATGGCTTATCAGTTCGGCACCAACTGGAGTCGGTTCTCCGACTTCGCCGGTGCCGTCACCGGGCCGTTGCTGACCTATGAAGTGCTTACGGCGTTCTTCCTTGAGGCCGGTTTCCTCGGCGTCATGCTGTTCGGCTGGAACAAGGTCGGGCGCGGCCTGCACTTCTTCTCGACGGTGATGGTGGCGATCGGCACGCTGATTTCGACCTTCTGGATTCTCGCCTCCAACAGTTGGATGCAGACCCCGCAAGGCTTTGAAATCGTCAACGGTCAGGTGATCCCCACCGACTGGCTGGCAATCATCTTCAACCCGTCATTCCCTTACCGGCTGATGCACATGGCCACGGCGGCGTTCGTCGCCACTGCCTTCTTCGTCGGCTCGTCAGCGGCCTGGCACCTGCTGCGCGGCAGGGACAACCCGGCGATCCGCACCATGCTGTCGATGGCCATGTGGATGGCATTGATCGTCGCGCCGATCCAGGCTGTGATCGGCGACTTCCACGGCCTCAATACGCTCAAGCATCAGCCGGCAAAAATCGCTGCGATCGAAGGCCACTGGGAAAACCATGGCGACGAAGCGACGCCGCTGATCCTGTTCGGCTGGCCGGACATGAAAGAGGAACGCACCAAGTTCGCCGTAGAGATTCCATACCTCGGCAGCCTGATCCTCACCCACTCGCTGGATAAACAAGTGCCGGCGCTGAAGGAGTTCCCACCGGAAGACCGGCCGAATTCGACCATCGTGTTCTGGTCGTTCCGGATCATGGTCGGCCTCGGTTTCCTGATGATCTTCACCGGTCTGTGGAGTCTGTGGCTGCGCAAGCGTGACTCGCTGTATACCTCGCGGCCGTTCCTGCATCTGGCCTTGTGGATGGGGCCGTCCGGTCTGATCGCGATTCTCGCTGGCTGGTTCACCACGGAAATCGGCCGTCAGCCATGGGTGGTCTACGGCCTGATGCGCACTGCCGATGCTTCGTCCAACCACAGCTTCATGCAGATGAGCATCACCCTGATCATGTTCGTCGTGGTCTATTTCGCCCTGTTCGGCGCCGGTCTCGGCTACATGATGCGCCTGGTGCGCAAAGGGCCGAAGATCAGCGAAGGCAACGAAACACCGGACGGTGGTCCAGGCAAGAAACGCACCCCGGCGCGTCCGTTGTCCGCAGCCGACGATCCGGCCGAGGGCGAGCACGAAGACAACACTCGCTTGACCAAGGAGATTTGACTCATGGGTATTGATCTTCCGCTGATCTGGGCCGTGATCATCATCTTCGGCATCATGATGTACGTGGTCATGGACGGCTTCGACCTGGGCATTGGCATTCTCTTCCCGTTCGTGCCCGGCAAGACCGATCGCGACGTGATGATGAACACCGTCGCCCCGGTCTGGGACGGCAACGAAACCTGGCTGGTACTGGGTGGCGCGGCGTTGTTCGGCGCCTTCCCGCTGGCCTATTCGGTGGTGTTGTCGGCGCTGTACCTGCCGCTGATCTTCATGCTCATGGGCCTGATTTTCCGCGGCGTGGCTTTCGAGTTCCGCTTCAAGGCCAAGGATGAAAAACGTCACCTGTGGGACAAGGCATTTATCGGTGGTTCGATCGCGGCGACGTTCTTTCAGGGCGTGGCGCTGGGAGCGTTCATCGATGGTCTGCCGGTGGTCAATCGCCAGTTCGCTGGAGGTTCACTGGACTGGCTGACGCCGTTCACGCTGTTTTGCGGCGCGGCGCTGGTGGTGGCCTATGCCTTGCTCGGCTGTACTTGGCTGATCATGAAAACCGAAGGCAAGTTGCAGGAGCAGATGCATGACCTGGCGCGACCGCTGGCGTTTGTCCTGTTGGCAGTGATAGGTATCGTCAGCCTGTGGACGCCTCTGTCGCATCCGGAAATCGCCTCGCGCTGGTTCAGCATGCCGAATCTGTTCTGGTTCATGCCGGTGCCGATTCTGGTGCTCGTCACCTTGTACGGCCTGATTCGCGCGGTGGCACGTAACGCCAACTACACGCCGTTCCTGCTGACCCTGGTGCTGATCTTCCTCGGCTACAGCGGTCTGGGCATCAGCCTGTGGCCGAACATCGTGCCGCCGTCGATATCGATCTGGGACGCCGCCGCGCCGCCGCAAAGTCAGGGCTTCATGCTGGTCGGCACGTTGTTCATCATTCCGTTCATCCTGGGGTATACCTTCTGGAGCTACTACGTGTTCCGCGGCAAGGTCACCCACGAAGACGGCTATCACTAATCCCATGCTGGGCTTGCCCTGTGGGAGCGAGCCTGCTCGCGAAGGCGTCCGCAGTGACGCCTTGGCTTAACGGAGATCGATGCAATGACCGGCAAACATTCCCTGCACGACATTGAAGAAGCCGAAAAAAAGCCGCTGTGGCAGCGGCTCGGCTGGTTGGCCCTGATCTGGGTTGGCAGTGTCGGCGTGTTGTTCATCGCCGCCAGCCTGATGCGCATGTTCATGAATGCCGCAGGTTTGACCACCCACTGAAACATCCCGTCCCGGCGCCTTCGGGTATGGATTTGCAACCCTCCTCACGGAGGGTTTTTTTACGCCGCAGTTTTATTTGCGCGCCTTGAGGATGACGAATTTCGGCGTCGCCGCCACTTGCTCGACACCACGAAACAGGCGCGCCAGTTTGCTGTGATAGCCCAGATGCCGATTGCCGACAATGTACAGCGCACCGCCGACCACCAGTGCCTCGCGCGCCTGCTGGAACATGCGCCAGGCGAGGAAATCGCCGACCACCTGCTGCTGATGGAACGGCGGGTTGCACAGCACCACGTCCAGTGACTGCGGCGCCTGCCCGGCCAGACCATCGCCAGCGCGCACGATGACTTCGCGATCGGCCAATGCCGCGCGCCAGTTCTCGGCAGCCGATTGCACCGCCATGAACGATTCGTCGACCAGCGTGTAATGCGCATCCGGGTTCTGCAAAGCGCTGGCGATTGCCAGAACACCGTTGCCGCAACCGATGTCAGCGACTTGCGCGTGGCCAAGGTTTTTCGGCAGATGCGGCAGAAACGCGCGAGTGCCGATGTCGAGGCCTTCGCGGCAGAACACATTGGCGTGGTTAAGTAATTCGATTGCCGGCTCGTCGAGGCGGTAACGAGTCGGGTAAGGAGACGTGGCGGGCGCTTTGCTTTCAGGCGTGGCGATCAGCAGTCGGGCTTTCTTCACGGCCAGCGACGCCTGTACCGGGCCAATGTAACGTTCCAGCAGATCGCCGGCAGCGCGGGGCAGATGCTTGACCATGGCGGCGGCGATCACTTGCGCGCCTGGAGCGAGTTGTCCTTGCAGGCGGATCAGCTGTTCTTCCAACAGCGCCAGGGTTTTGGGGACGCGGATCAGCACCCGATCAAACGGCCCGACCAAAGGCTCACTAGCCGGAATCGGACGAATCGCGTCGAACGCCTGACCATTGCGCAGCAGATTCTTTTCCAGCCCGACGAAACCCAGGAACGAATCGCCGCTACTGCTCACCTCGACCTTGTCCAACAGACTGATCGCCAAGGCGCCAAAGCTGTCATTGAGCACCAGCACGCGGGTGCTGCTCGCAGGTTGTTCGCTGGCGAGATGATTGAGCAGGTACTCGTCCGCCGCATCAAAGGCTTGCAGTGGTTCATTCTGCTGTTCAGGCTGGCGGATCAGGTCGAGCTGGGCGAAAGGCGTTTCGAGCAAAGGCATGGGGCGGGGACTCAGGATATTCGGCAGATATCCCGTTGCCGGCAGATGGTGCGACGGGATCCGACCGAGTGGACTGCGATGCAAGCAGGTTGCGTCATCACTCGGAAAGGCCTGAATGGTACGTTTTTTTGCGCCTAAATACTCGCAGGATTACCGCGCGATAACGCTCAGCTGTCAGATGATGCCGGCACGAGCGGCGGCAATCACTGCGGAAATCTTGTTGCAGACGTTGAATTTTTCGATGACGTTTTGCACGTGATAGTTAACGGTGCGTTCGCTCAGGCTGAGGATTCTCGAGATATCGTGAGCGGTCTTGCCCATGGCGGACAATTTCATGATCTCCAGTTCCCGGGACGATAGCCTCGGTTTGCTGGGTTTGGCCGGTGTGGGAACGGTGCGGGCATACAACTCGCTGAAGTGCCGGTTGGCGAAAAACAGATAACCGTAATGCTCATACAGCTCGAGCGGGCTGATCGGACAGTGGCTGCGAGCCAGGCTGATGATGCTACACAAGCCGCTGCTCTCGTCATGAAACGCTTGCGACCAGCCATGCTGCAGTCCGTTCTGTTTCAATGCCTGCCACAACTCTGGCGTATCAGTGAAGACTCTTTCTTCCCAGACGATGGGTAATACTGAGTGATTGCAATGCGCTATTATCGGGTCAATGTTCTGGTAGTTCCGTTTGTTGTACTGGATGTTCCATTCTTTCGGATAGTTATTGATTTGCAAGGCATTCAGATGGACTTCGCGCTGAGGGGAGGTGACTGCTATTGCGCAATAGTTAAAGCCCAGATTCTCGGCAAATCTCAGCAGTATCGGGTACGCCGCTTCTATGCCTTTGGCAAATGTCAGTTGTTTCAATTGTGATTCCTTCCACGTTTCCATGAACTTTGCCTCCGTCCTGATATAGGGGCGCCAAATGGATCCAAAAAATCCGGCACGAATCGAAGTGTAGGATCTTTCCTGCGAAACGCCTTACATTTTTTCGAGATTGAAACTTTGGTGTTTTTTATAAAAGCGTTCTTAGCAATACAGGCTGTTATATTTTAACTGGCATCTTAAAGTTATTGCTCTAGATCCAGTATTGCCAGCAAATCGAATGTCTAGCGCTGATCCCGTCAATACCATTACCAATCACGAGTGTTTGGCAGCGCGATTTTGCGGGACACTGTGGGCAATCGTTTCAAGGAGTGCCTCATGACTGCCAGTGCCGAGAAGTACACCACCCAGACCTTGCTCGATGTGCAACCGTTGACGCCGAACCTGTTCACGCTGCGCACCAGCCGTGATCCCGGCTTTCGCTTTCGTGCCGGCCAGTTCGCCCGGCTGGGCGTGACCAAGGCCGATGGCAGCACGGTCTGGCGCGCCTATTCGATGGTGTCGTCGCCGTTCGATGAGTTTCTCGAGTTCTTTTCCATCGTCGTGCCGGGCGGCGAATTCACCAGTGAGCTGAGCCGGCTACAGGTCGGCGATAGCCTGATGGTCGAGCGCCAGGCGTTCGGCTATTTGACGCTGGATCGTTTTGTCGACGGCCGTGACCTGTGGTTATTGTCGACCGGCACCGGGGTGGCGCCGTTTCTGTCGATCCTGCAGGACTTCGAGGTCTGGGAGAAATTCGAGCGAATCATTCTGGTTTACAGCGTGCGGGAGGCGCGGGAACTGGCTTATCAGGAGTTGATCGCCGGGTTGGCGCAACGTGACTATCTGAGCGAATACGCCCACAAGCTGCAATTCATCCCCACTGTGACCCGCGAAGCGCATCCAGGCGCGCTGCAGGGCCGGATTACCACGTTGATCGAGAATGGCGAGTTGGAGCGAGCGGCAGGGGTTGAGCTCTCGCCAGAGCATTCGCGAGTGATGCTGTGCGGCAATCCGCAGATGATCGACGACACCCGCGCCTTGCTGAAACAGCGCGACATGCGCCTGAGCCTGACGCGCAAGCCGGGGCAGGTTGCGGTGGAGAACTACTGGTAACGAAAACGGCACCCGCGGGTGCCGTTTCAATGTGTAGCGAATGCCTCAGGGCCGCTCGTTCTGCGCCTTGAGCAGGTCGCGAATTTCGCCCAACAGTTGCTCCTCCTTGCTCGGGATCGGCGGTGCGGTCGGGGCTACAGCTTCTTCGCGCTTGAGGCGGTTGATGGCCTTGACGCCCATGAAGATCGCAAATGCGACGATCACGAAATCCAGCACCGTCTGCAGGAATTTGCCGTAAGCCAGCACCACGGCGGGCGCATCGCCCTGGGCGGCTTTGAGCGTGACAGCCAGATCACTGAAGTCCACCCCACCGATCAACAGGCCAATCGGCGGCATGATCACGTCGCCGACAAACGACGAAACAATCTTGCCGAACGCTGCGCCAATGATGATACCGACGGCCATGTCGACCACATTGCCTTTGACCGCGAAGGCCTTGAACTCGCTAAGCACGCCCATAGTTATTTCCTTGTTACAGATGAGTTTGGTGTAGGCAGTGTAAATCAGCGAAACGCCTCCTGCGCGAAACACCTTCTTACAATGCCCGTTTTTATCGACACATCAATTGACGATTAGTTTGCAAAATGCCAGCAATCGCGCGCGGAATACGCGCTAACCCGCTGACGTGAAAGCCAATTTCTTCAATCATGGCGTTACGTTCTTTCTATTTATGTTCCTCGGCGGGGGCCTCTAGCCTTGCTGTGGCGCACCTGGATGCGCTCAATAAAACCAGAGGAACCTGATATGACTTCCGCTCTTGGACTGGGGGCTTTTCCCCATCGCCGCACCCTCGGCGTTCTCACCGCCAGCCTGCTGACCTTCTCGGTCAACGCCGCTCCGCTGACCCGCGATAACGGCGCTGCGGTGGGTGACAATCAGAACTCGCAAACTGCCGGCGCCACCGGCCCGGTGCTGCTGCAGGACGTGCAACTGATCCAGAAGCTGCAACGCTTCGACCGTGAGCGTATTCCCGAGCGCGTGGTACATGCACGCGGCACCGGCGCCCACGGCACCTTCACCGTGACCGATGACCTCAGCGACCTGAGCAAGGCCAAGGTGTTCGCCGCAGGCCAGAGCACGCCGGTATTCGTGCGTTTCTCGGCGGTGGTGCATGGTAACCATTCCCCGGAAACCCTGCGTGACCCGCGTGGTTTCGCCACCAAGTTCTACACCGCTGACGGTAATTGGGATCTGGTCGGCAACAATTTCCCGACCTTCTTCATCCGCGATGCGATCAAATTCCCGGACATGGTGCACGCCTTCAAGCCCGATCCGCGCACCAACCTCGACGACGATTCGCGCCGGTTCGACTTCTTCTCCCATGTACCGGAAGCCACCCGCACACTGACCGAGTTGTATTCCAACTACGGCACTCCGGCCAGTTATCGGGAAATGGATGGCAATGGTGTTCATGCCTATAAGCTGATCAATGCCAGGAATGAAGTTCACTACGTTAAGTTTCACTGGAAGAGTCTGCAAGGCATCAAGAACCTTACGCCAAAACAAGTCAGCGAAGTTCAAGGTCGGGATTACAGTCATATGACCAACGACTTGGTGAGTAATATCAACAAGGGCAACTTTCCGAAGTGGGACTTGTACGTTCAAGTTCTCAAGCCACAGGATTTGTCCAAGTTTGATTTCGATCCACTGGATGCAACCAAGATCTGGCCGGGTATTGCCGAGCGCAAAGTTGGACAAATGGTCTTGAACCGTAATCCGGCCAATGTCTTCCAGGAAACTGAACAAGTTGCCATGGCACCGGCCAACGTAGTTCCGGGTATCGAGCCTTCGGAAGATCGCTTGTTGCAGGGCCGAGTGTTCTCTTACGCCGATACGCAGATGTATCGCCTCGGTGCCAACGCTTTGCAATTGCCGATCAACGCTCCGAAAACCGCAGTGAACAATGGCAATCAGGATGGCGCGATGAATTTTGGCGCCAGCCAGTCCGGCGTCAACTACCAGCCAAGCCGCCTGCAACCGCGTGAAGAAACGCCAGCGGCGCGTTACAGCCAGTCGGCGCTGGCGGGCAGCACGCAACAGGCGAAGATCCAGCGTGAGCAGAACTTCAAGCAGGCCGGTGATCTGTATCGCTCGTACAGCAAGCAGGAACGTCGCGACCTGATCGACAGCTTCGGCGGCTCGCTGGCCACCACCGATGACGAGAGCAAGCACATCATCCTGTCCTTCCTGTACAAGGCTGACCCCGAGTACGGCAGCGGTGTGACCGAAGTGGCCAAGGGCGACCTCAGCCGTGTGAAAGCACTGGCGGCCAAACTGACCGACTGATAGCGATGCGGCGCACGCGAGGGCTGTCCCGCCTCGCGTGCGCTCAAGGAGAGCCCGATGCGTATTTTTCTTTTATGCCTGGCCGGGTGCCTGTCGGTCAGCGCGTGGGCGGCACCGGTCGAGCAAAGCCCCGAGGCAATCAAGGCGCAGTTGCAGGATTACTACTTCGACGCCGCCCGCCGTGGCGACGTGCCGATGCTCGAGACCTTTATCGAGTCCGGCTATTCCCTCGATACCCGCGACAGCAAGGGTTACACCGCGCTGATTCTGGCCGCCTACCACGGTCAGGCGCCGGCGGTTGAGCGACTGTTGGCAGCGGGCGCGGACGCCTGTGCTCAGGATCAACGCGGCAACACGGCGCTGATGGGCGCGATTTTCAAAGGCGAGTTGCAGATCGCCCGGCGCCTGATGGCCAGCGATTGCAGCCCCGACCAGCGTAACGGCGCCGGCCAGACAGCAGCGATGTACGCCGGGCTGTTCAAGCGCCTGGAATTGCTTGATGCGTTGAAAGCCAAGGGCGCCGACCTCAATGCCGAGGATCCGCTGGGCAACAGCGCCGCACGTCTGGCCAGCGGCGAAATCCGTACTGCTGCGCCGCGCTGATCGGCGGTGGCTGCGTTATCATCGCGTCTTTTGTTCCGGGGGTTCTGATGGCCAAGGCCAAGCGCATGTACGGCTGCACCGAGTGCGGCGCAACCTTTCCCAAGTGGGCCGGGCAGTGCGGTGAGTGCGGTGCCTGGAACACCCTGACCGAAACCATGATCGAAAGCGGCGGCGCCACGGCACCCACCGGGCGCACCGGTTGGGCTGGCCAGCAGGCGCAGATCAAGACGCTCGCCGAAGTCAGCATCGAAGAGATTCCACGTTTTTCCACCGCGTCCGGTGAGCTCGACCGCGTGCTCGGCGGCGGCCTGGTCGATGGCTCGGTGGTGCTGATCGGCGGTGATCCGGGGATCGGCAAGTCGACGATTCTGCTACAGACCCTGTGCAATCTGGCCAAGAGCATGCCGGCGCTGTACGTCACCGGCGAAGAATCCCAGCAGCAGGTGGCGATGCGCGCCCGCCGTCTCGGTCTGCCGCAGGATCAGCTGCGGGTGATGACCGAAACCTGCATCGAAACCATCATCGCCACTGCCCGCCAGGAAAAACCCAAGGTCATGGTGATCGACTCGATCCAGACCATTTTCACCGAACAACTGCAATCGGCCCCGGGCGGCGTGTCGCAGGTGCGCGAAAGTGCGGCGTTGCTGGTGCGTTACGCCAAGCAGAGCGGCACGGCGATCTTCCTCGTCGGCCACGTCACTAAAGAAGGTGCGCTGGCCGGTCCACGTGTTCTGGAACACATGGTCGACACGGTGCTGTATTTCGAAGGTGAATCCGATGGTCGTCTGCGTCTGCTGCGGGCGGTGAAAAACCGTTTCGGCGCGGTCAACGAGTTGGGCGTGTTCGGCATGACCGACAAGGGCCTGAAAGAAGTCTCCAACCCATCGGCGATTTTTCTTACCCGCGCTCAGGAAGAAGTCCCGGGCAGTGTGGTCATGGCGACGTGGGAAGGCACCCGACCGATGCTGGTCGAAGTGCAGGCGCTGGTCGATGACAGCCATCTGGCCAACCCGCGTCGGGTGACGCTGGGGCTGGATCAGAACCGATTGGCGATGTTGCTCGCGGTGCTGCACCGTCATGGCGGGATTCCGACCCACGATCAGGACGTGTTCCTCAACGTGGTGGGTGGCGTGAAGGTGCTGGAGACGGCGTCGGATCTGGCGTTGATGGCGGCGGTGATGTCGAGTTTGCGCAACCGGCCGCTGCCCCATGATCTGCTGGTGTTCGGCGAAGTCGGCCTGTCTGGCGAGGTGCGCCCGGTGCCTAGCGGGCAGGAGCGGCTGAAAGAAGCGGCCAAGCACGGCTTCAAACGCGCGATCGTGCCGAAGGGTAATGCTCCGAAGGAATCGCCTCCCGGCTTGCAGATCATCGCCGTGAGCCGCCTTGAACAAGCACTTGACGCACTGTTTGAGTGAACGCCGAACCTCTGTGGTGAGGGGGGTTATCCCCGTTGGGGCGCGTAGCGGCCCTGAAAAAACGGGTCTGCTGCGCAGCCCAACGGGGATAAATCCCCTCGCCACATAAATCCTCTCACCCCATAAATCCCCTCACCACAGGGCATTCCGAATCGGGATTGGGGGGCCTAGATTTCGATCAGGGCACCCAGTTCGCGCTCCAGCTCGGCCTCATCCGCCAGATTCAGTTCGATCAAGCGGCGCAGGCGCTGGATCGATTCCAGGCTGATGTGCCGGCAGATGAACCCCAAGTGGCCGTTTTCCTCATGGGCCAGATGCACGTCCATCTCGATATCGACGTCTTCGCTCAGATGAATGTCGACGAAGAAGTCCTGCTCTTTATCCCCGAGCCACGGCTCCGGTCGCTCGATCAGCAGGCCCTTGAGCGACAGGTCGATCAACTTGACCGGCCAGATGTACTCGCCCTGTTTCAGCTCGGTTCTGGCATCGAACGCAATACGTTTGAAACGACGTCGATTGGCGGGGTGCTCGCTCATGGCGCAATCCTCATGAAGGTTCGCTGACTATAGACCGCGAATGCGGGCGCCAGCCAATCGCTCAAGCGTCTAGACCTATGTCGGGGTATGGCCTTTGGCGCCGTAAGCGCTAAACTCGGGGTGGCTGTCTTTCTTGTCCACCCTGGCTGGAATAATAAAATGAAAAATAATAATAGCCTGCTGCGCCACTTACCCTGGCTCGTGCTGGCAATCGTAGGAGCGTGCGCCCTTGGCGTAGTGGCATTGCGCCGCGGCGAGGCGATCAACGCCTTGTGGATTGTGGTCGCTGCCGTGGCCATTTATCTGGTTGCGTACCGTTACTACAGTCTGTTCATCGCCAACAACGTGATGCAACTGGATCCGCGTCGGGCCACCCCCGCCGTGCTCAACAACGATGGTCTGGACTATGTGCCGACCAACAAACACATTCTTTTCGGTCACCACTTCGCGGCCATCGCTGGCGCGGGGCCACTGGTCGGTCCGGTGCTGGCGGCGCAGATGGGGTATCTGCCCGGCACACTCTGGCTGATAGCCGGTGTGGTGCTGGCGGGCGCGGTGCAGGACTTCATGGTCCTGTTCATGTCGACCCGACGCAACGGCCGTTCCCTGGGCGATATGGTGCGTGAAGAAATGGGCCGGATTCCCGGAACCATTGCACTGTTCGGCTGCTTCCTGATCATGATCATCATCCTCGCGGTGCTGGCGCTGATCGTGGTCAAGGCCCTCGCCGAGAGCCCGTGGGGCATCTTCACCGTGATGGCGACGATCCCGATCGCGATGTTCATGGGCATCTACATGCGCTACATCCGCCCGGGTCGCATCGGCGAAATCTCCGTGGTCGGTGTGTTGCTGCTGCTTGGTTCGATCTGGCTGGGCGGGCAGATCGCTGCCGATCCGGTATGGGCCAAAGCCTTTACCTTCACCGGTGTGCAGATTACCTGGATGCTGGTCGGTTACGGTTTCGTCGCTGCATCGCTGCCGGTCTGGCTGATTCTCGCGCCACGTGACTACCTGTCGACCTTCCTCAAGATCGGCACCATCGTCGCCCTGGCGATCGGCATCCTGATCACCATGCCCGAGCTGAAAATGCCGGCGCTGACCCAGTTCGTCGACGGCACCGGGCCGGTATGGAAGGGTGGTCTGTTCCCGTTCCTGTTCATCACCATCGCCTGCGGCGCGGTATCGGGTTTCCACGCACTGATTTCGTCGGGCACAACGCCTAAGCTGCTGGATAACGAAACCAACGCCCGCTACATCGGTTACGGCGGCATGCTGATGGAATCGTTCGTGGCGATCATGGCCATGGTTGCCGCTTCGGTGATCGAGCCGGGCGTGTACTTCGCCATGAACAGCCCGGCCGCAGTCGTCGGCAGTGACGTCGCTTCGGTGGCGCAGGTTGTCACCAGTTGGGGCTTTGCGATCACACCGGAAGCGCTGCAAGCGGTTGCCCATGACATCGGCGAAACCACCATTCTGGCTCGCGCCGGTGGTGCGCCGACCCTGGCGGTCGGTATTGCGCAGATCCTGCACAGTGTCCTGCCGGGTGAAAACACCATGGCGTTCTGGTACCACTTCGCGATCCTGTTCGAAGCGCTGTTCATCCTCACCGCTGTCGACGCCGGTACCCGTGCCGGGCGCTTCATGCTGCAGGACCTGCTCGGCTCCTTCGTACCGGCGCTCAAACGCACCGAGTCGTGGGGTGCCAACCTGATCGCCACCGCCGGTTGTGTGGCGATGTGGGGCTGGTTGCTGTATCAGGGTGTGATCGATCCACTGGGCGGCATCAACACTCTGTGGCCATTGTTCGGCATCTCCAACCAGATGCTCGCCGGTATCGCGCTGATGCTCGGCACCGTGGTCCTGATCAAGATGAAGCGCCAGCGCTACATCTGGGTCACCCTGTTGCCGGCCACTTGGCTGTTGATCTGCACTACCACTGCTGGTTTCATCAAGCTGTTCGACGCCAACCCGGCGATCGGCTTCCTGTCCCTGGCCAAGAAGTACAGCGATGCGCTGGCCAACGGTCAGGTGCTGGCGCCGGCGAAGAGCGTCGAGCAGATGCAGCACGTGATCTTCAACGCCTACACCAACGCCACACTCACCGCGCTGTTCCTGTTCGTGGTGTTCAGCATCCTGTTCTATGCGCTCAAGGTCGGCATCGCCGCCTGGGGCAAGAAAGAGCGTACGGATAAAGAATCGCCATTCCAGGCCCTGCCGGATGCGTAACCAGAGGATTGCAGCATGTTCAATGACCTGAGTCGCCTCGGTAAATACCTCGGTCAGGCCGCGCGCCTGATGGTCGGCATGCCCGACTACGACACCTACGTCGAGCATATGCAAACCAAACACCCGGACAAACCGGTGATGAGCTACGAGATGTTCTTTCGCGAACGTCAGGAAGCCCGTTACGGTGGCAAGGGTGGGCCGAAGTGCTGTTGAGCTGACAGCCTGCGGTTGAGGTAATCCCCTGTGGGAGCGAGCCTGCTCGCGAATACGGAGTGTCAGTTGATGGATGATTTGACTGACACCCCGCTTTAGCGAGCAGGCTCGCTCCCACAT
>NZ_JASCPT010000093.1:0-21178 GCF_029959775.1 Pseudomonas sp. PS01270
GTGTCAGCCAACACACATGACACTGATCCGGCGCTTTCGCGAGCAGGCTCGCTCCCACATGGGGATCTCCATAGGTCTGTATGACTCGGTTGTGAATGCCATGAATACTTCAACTGCCAAAGCCCACATCGACCTGTCGCCACCGCAGCGCAAGCTGCGCGTGCGCAATCCCGGCTGGTTTCTGGTCAGCCCTTCGGTGGCGCTGTTGCTGCTGTGGATGATCGTGCCGCTGGGCATGACCCTGTACTTTTCGATGATCCGCTACAACCTGCTCTACCCCGGTGAAAACGAGTTTGTGGGGTTGGAGAACTTCACCTATTTCCTCACCGATTCGGGTTTCATGCCCGGCGCGACCAATACGCTCTTGCTCGTTGGCAGTGTGCTGCTGATCAGCGTGGTCTTCGGTGTATTGATCAGCGCGTTGCTGGAGGCCAGCGAATTCCTTGGGCGCGGCCTGGTGCGGGTGATGCTGATCTCGCCGTTCTTCATCATGCCCACCGTCGGTGCGTTGATCTGGAAGAACCTGATTTTCCACCCGGTCTCGGGGATCCTCGCCTACATCTGGAAGCTGTTCGGTGCGCAACCAGTGGACTGGCTGGCGCACTACCCGCTGCTGTCGATCATCATCATAGTTTCGTGGCAATGGCTGCCCTTCGCGATCCTGATTCTGATGACCGCCATGCAATCACTGGATCAGGAACAGAAAGAAGCTGCACGCCTGGACGGTGCCGGCCCGATCGCGATTTTCTGGCACCTGACCCTGCCGCATCTGGCGCGGCCGATCGCCGTGGTGGTGATGATTGAAACGATCTTCCTGCTCTCGGTGTTCGCCGAAATCTTCACCACCACCAACGGCGGCCCCGGCTACGCCTCGACCAACCTCGCCTACCTGATCTACAACCAGGCGCTGGTGCAGTTCGATGTCGGCATGGCCTCGGCGGGCGGCTTGATTGCTGTGGTCATCGCCAACATCGCCGCGATCATTCTGGTGCGGATGATCGGCAAAAACCTGACTGACAAAGCGTGAGGCCTGCCATGACCCTCCAACAATCCCGCCGCCTGCAAAGCCTGCTGCTCGGCACCCTGGCCTGGGCCATCGCGATCGTGATTTTCTTCCCGATCTTCTGGATGGTGATGACCAGTTTCAAGAGCGAAATCGACGCCTTCGCCACGCCGCCGCAGTTCATCTTCACGCCAACGCTGGAGAACTACCTGCACATCAACGAGCGCAGCGATTACTTCAGCTTCGCCTGGAACTCGGTGGTGATCTCCTTCAGCGCCACCGCCCTGTGCCTGTTGATCGCGGTGCCTGCGGCCTACTCGATGGCGTTCTACGAAACCCAGCGCACCAAAGGCACGCTGCTGTGGATGCTCTCGACCAAGATGTTGCCGCCGGTGGGCGTGCTGATGCCGATCTACCTGCTGGCCAAGAGTTTCGGCCTGCTCGACACGCGCATCGCGCTGATCGTGATCTACACGCTGATCAACCTGCCGATCGTGGTCTGGATGGTTTACACCTACTTCAAGGACATCCCCAAGGACATCCTCGAAGCCGCCCGCCTCGACGGTGCGACGCTGTGGCAGGAGATGGTTCGCGTGCTGCTGCCGATCGCCAAGGGCGGCCTCGCCTCGACCGTGCTGCTGTCGCTGATCCTGTGCTGGAACGAGGCGTTCTGGTCGCTGAATCTGACCTCATCGAATGCCGCACCACTGACCGCATTGATCGCCTCGTATTCAAGTCCCGAAGGATTGTTCTGGGCCAAGTTGTCGGCGGTCTCGACCCTGGCCTGTGCGCCGATTCTGATCTTTGGCTGGATCAGCCAGAAGCAACTGGTACGCGGCCTCTCGTTCGGTGCCGTGAAATGAAGCCTCTCAATCTAATGCGATTCACTGTGGGAGCGAGCTTGCTCGCGAAAGCGGAGCGTCATCCAACAATGATGGTGACTGACACGGCCCCTTCGCGAGCAAGCTCGCTCCCACAAAAAAGCTTATCCAGCTCAATCGAATAACAACAATGCGGAGGCCCATCTCATGGCCAACCTGAAAATCAAGAATCTGCAAAAAGGCTTCGAAGGTTTTTCCATCATCAAGGGCATCGACCTGGAAGTGAACGACAAGGAATTCGTGGTCTTCGTCGGCCCGTCGGGCTGCGGCAAATCCACCCTGCTGCGCCTGATCGCCGGCCTTGAAGAGGTCAGCGGCGGCACCATCGAACTCGATGGCCGCGACATCACTGAAGTCAGCCCGGCCAAGCGCGATCTGGCGATGGTGTTCCAGACCTACGCGCTGTACCCGCACATGACGGTGAAAAAGAACATGTCGTTCGCCCTCGATCTGGCCGGCGTGCCGAAAGCCGAAGTCGAGCGCAAGGTCGGCGAAGCGGCACGTATTCTTGAACTCGGGCCGATGCTCGAGCGCAAGCCGAAACAGCTCTCCGGCGGCCAACGCCAGCGCGTGGCGATCGGCCGCGCCATCGTGCGCAACCCGAAAATTTTCCTCTTCGATGAACCGCTGTCCAACCTCGACGCGGCGTTGCGCGTGCAGATGCGTCTGGAGCTGCTGCGCCTGCACAAAGACCTGGAAGCGACGATGATCTACGTGACCCACGATCAGGTCGAAGCGATGACCATGGCCGATAAAGTCGTGGTGCTCAATGGCGGCAGGATCGAGCAGGTCGGCTCGCCGCTGGACCTGTATCACAACCCGGCCAACCTGTTTGTCGCAGGCTTTCTCGGCACGCCGAAAATGGGTTTCCTCAAAGGCAAGATTGCCCGCATCGACGGCGCCAGCTGCGAAGTTGCGCTGGACGCTGGCACGCGCATCAGCCTGCCGTTCAACGCGGCCAGCCTCAGCGTCGGCAGCGCGGTGACGTTGGGCATTCGCCCGGAACATCTGGAGCTGGCGCAACCCGGCGATTGCACGTTGCAGGTGACTGCCGACGTCAGCGAACGCCTTGGCAGCGACACCTTCTGCCACGTCACCACCAGCGCCGGCGAAGCCCTGACCATGCGCGTGCGCGGCGATCTGGCCAGCCGTTACGGCGAGCAATTGAGCCTGCGTCTGGACCCGACTCACTGCCACCTGTTCGACGCTGAAGGTGTGGCGCTGACCCGCCCACTGCGCGCTGCCGCCTGATTTCGAGACTATCCGATGAAACTCAACCAACAGAACCTCAATCGCCTCGCCGCCGAAGTGCAACTGCCGGGCTACAACCTGAGCGACACACGCCAGGGCATCGCCCACATTGGCGTCGGCGGTTTCCACCGCGCACATCAGGCGTATTACACCGATGCCCTGATGAACACTGGCCAAGCGCTGGATTGGGCAATCTGCGGCGTCGGCCTGCGCCCGGAAGATCGCCGCGCTCGCGATGATCTGCGCGAGCAGGATTACCTGTTCACTTTGTTTGAACTGGGCGACAGCGATGACACCGAAGTGCGCGTCATCGGCGCAATCCGCGACATGCTGCTGGCCGAAGATGGCGCGCAAACGCTGATCGACAAACTCGCCGAACCGCAGATCCGCATCGTCTCGCTGACCATCACCGAGGGCGGTTACTGCATCGACGACAGCAACGGCGAATTCATGGCGCATCTGCCGCAGATTCAACACGACCTCGCCCATCCCGAAGCGCCGGGCACCGTGTTCGGTTTCCTCTGCGCCGCGTTGGCCAAACGCCGTGCGGCGGGTGTTCCGGCATTTACCGTAATGTCCTGCGATAACCTGCCGCACAACGGCGCGGTCGCGCGCAAGGCGCTGCTGGCGTTCGCCGCGCTGCGTGATCCGCAATTGCGCGACTGGATCGACCAGAACGTCAGTTTCCCCAACGCCATGGTCGATCGCATCACGCCGATGACCAGCACCGCGCATCGCCTGCAACTGGCCGACAAACACGGCGTCGACGATGCCTGGCCGGTGGTCTGCGAACCATTTGTGCAGTGGGTGCTGGAGGATAAATTCGTCAACGGCCGCCCTGCGTGGGAAAAGGTCGGCGTGCAGTTCACCGACGATGTGTCGCCGTACGAAGAGATGAAAATCAAACTGCTCAACGGCAGTCACCTGGCGCTGACGTATCTGGGCTTTCTCAAAGGTTATCGCTTCGTCCACGAGACCATGAACGATCCGCTGTTCGTGCGTTACATGCGCGCTTATATGGATCTGGATGTCACGCCGCAGCTGGCACCGGTGCCGGGCATTGATCTGAGCGAATACAAGGACACGCTGGTGGCGCGGTTTTCCAATCAGGCGATTGCCGATCAGTTGGCGCGTGTGTGTTCGGATGGCTCGTCGAAGTTTCCCAAGTTCACCGTGCCGACGATCAATCGGCTGATCGCCGATGGCCGCGAGACCAAGCGTGCAGCGCTGGTAGTCGCGGCGTGGGCGCTGTATTTGAAGGGCGTGGATGAGAATGGCGATACGTATTCGATTCCGGACCCGCGAGCGGCTTTCTGCCAAGGTCTGGTAGCGGACGATGGGCTGACCACGGAGCGGTTGCTGGGTGTTGAAGAGATTTTCGGCACGGCGATACCGAAGTCGGCGGAGTTTGTTGCAGCGTTCGAGTGGTGCTGCCAGAGTTTGCGCGAGGTTGGGGTTTCGCGGACTCTGGAACGGGTGCTCGGCTGAAAAGCCCCTCACCCCAGCCCTCTCCCGGAGGGAGAGGGAACCGACCGCGTGGTTCTTCCGTTATTCATCGACCTGAAATTCCGAGTCGAATACAGAGTGTGAAAGGCATGAAAATCTGCTCCCTTTCCCCCTCGCCCCCATGGGGGAGAGGGCTGGGGTGAGGGGGTAGCTCTTGATCTTCAGCGCAATCTGACAGGCCCATACATGACAACAACAAAGCTCTTCCTGGGTATCGACTGCGGCACCCAAGGCACCAAAGCGATCATCCTCGACGCCGGCAGCGGCCAGGTGCTCGGTCTGGGCGCGGCGCCGCACACGATGATCAGCGGCGCCAACGGCCGCCGCGAACAAGACGTTCAACAGTGGCTCGACGCTTTCGTCAGCGCCACCCGCCAGGCCCTGCAAGCGGCGAATGTCGACGGCCAAGCGATCCTCGGTGTCGGCGTCTCCGGCCAGCAACACGGCCTGGTCCTGCTCGATGAGCAAGGCGCAGTGCTGCGCCCGGCCAAGCTATGGTGCGACACCGAAACCACGCCGGAAAACGAGCGCTTGCTCGCGCAAATGGGCGGCGAGCAAGGTTCGCTGGAACGCCTCGGCGTGGTCATTGCGCCGGGCTACACGGTGTCGAAACTGCTCTGGACCAAAGAGCAGCATCCCGACGTGTTCTCACGCATCGCCCGGATTCTGTTGCCTCACGACTACCTCAACTACTGGCTCACCGGCCGCGCCTGCAGCGAATACGGCGATGCCTCCGGCACCGGCTATTTCAATGTGCGCACGCGGCAGTGGGATGTGCAGATCCTGCGCGACATCGACGCCAGCGGCCGTTTGCAAGCCGCGCTGCCGGAGCTGATCGACGCGCACGCCGCCGTCGGCACCCTCCTGCCGGCAATCGCCGAGCAACTCGGCATCAACCCCAACGCGGTGGTTTCCAGCGGCGGTGGCGACAACATGATGGGCGCCATTGGTACAGGCAATATCCAGCCCGGCGCGATCACCATGAGCCTCGGTTCGTCCGGCACGGTCTACGCCTATTCGGAGGAGCCAAACGTCAGCGCCGATGCCTCGGTCGCCACGTTCTGTTCCTCCAGCGGCGGCTGGCTGCCGTTGATCTGCACCATGAACTTGACCAATGCCACCGGCGCCATTCGCGAACTGTTCAAGCTCGACCTGCCGACCTTCAACGAATTGGTCGCGCAATCGCCGATCGGTGCCGAAGGCGTGAGCATGTTGCCGTTTGTCAACGGTGAGCGCGTCCCCGCCCTGCCCCACGCCACCGGCAGCCTGCATGGCCTGACCATGGACAACCTGACCCAGGCCAATCTGTGCCGCGCCGCTGTCGAAGGCACCACCTTCGGTTTGCGCTACGGGCTGGATTTGCTTCGCCAGAATGGTTTACAAAGCCTGCGCATTTGCCTGATCGGCGGCGGCTCGAAGAGCGCGGTGTGGCGGCAGATCGTCGCCGATATCATGAACGCTCCGGTGATCTGCACCGAACAAAGCGAAGCCGCCGCACTGGGTGCGGCGATTCAAGCGGCGTGGTGCGCGTCGCGCTCTCACGGCGATGATGTGTCCTTGGCCGAGCTGTGCGAGCGCTGCGTGAAACTCGACGCGGGCAGCGAAACCCTGCCGATCGCCGCCAATGTCGCGGCGTTCCAGCAGGCCTACGAACGCTATCAACAGCATGTCGCAACCCTATAACGAGCAAACAACTATGTACCTGGTGTGTGGCGAAGCCCTGTTTGATTTCTTCAGCGAAAACGACGCCAGCGGTCTGGCCTCGAAAGTCAATTTCAAGGCGATTGCCGGCGGCTCGCCGTTCAACGTCGCCGTCGGTCTGCGCCGCTTGGGCGTGGACTCGGCGCTCTTCGGCGGCCTGTCCACCGACTATCTCGGCCGGCGTTTGCAGCAAGTCCTGCAGGACGAAGGCGTGCGCCCGGACTATCTGGTGGATTTCGCCGCGCCGACCACTCTGGCAATGGTCGCGGTAGGCGCCAATGGCTCGCCGCATTACAGCTTCCGTGGCGAAGGCTGCGCCGACCGGCAATTGAGCGAGGCGCATTTGCCGACACTTGGCGACGAGGTGCGCGGCCTGCACATCGGCTCGTTTTCGCTGGTGGTACAGCCGATCGGCGACACCTTGCTTAAGCTGGTTCAGCGCGAAAGCGGCAAACGCCTGATCAGCCTCGATCCCAACGTGCGCCTCAATCCCGAGCCGAACATCAAGCTATGGCGCGAGCGCATCGCCACGCTGGTGCGCCTGGCCGATCTGATCAAAGTCAGCGACGAGGATCTGAGCCTGCTCTATCCCGAGCAGGATCCGCAAAACGTGATTGAAGGCTGGCTCGAACATCGCTGCCAGATCGTGTTCCTGACACGCGGTGGCGACGGCGCAACGGTGTTCAGTCGCGCGCATGGCTCGTGGTCGGTGCCGGCCAATCAGATTCAGATCGCCGATACGGTAGGCGCCGGCGACACCTTCCAGGCGGCGCTGATCACCTGGCTGACCGAACATTCGCTGGACTCGGTCGAAGGCGTCCAGCAGCTCAGTCGCGAGCAAATCGACGGCATGCTCAGGTTCGCCGTACAAGCCGCCGCACTGACCTGCAGCAAAACCGGTCCGGATCTGCCCTATCGTCATCAATTGAGCTGAGCGCGTAGACTGTCGGCCTTTTTGCGCACGACGGAAAACAGCTCTTGAATCACAGGCACATCCTCGCCCTCCTGACCATGGCCACCCTGCTGAGCGGTTGCGGCACCTCGCCGCCCCGCTCCCCGGAAGACATCTGCGCAATCTTCCGCGAGAAAAGCGATTGGTACGACGCTGCGCAAGTCACGCAGAAACGCTGGGGCGTGCCGATCCAGGTGCCTTTCGCGATCATGTATCAGGAATCCGGCTACCGCTACGACGCCAAGACGCCGCGCAAATATCTGCTCTGGGTGATTCCGTGGGGCCGCGTCTCAACCGCTTCCGGTTATGCGCAGGCCAAGGACGAAGTCTGGGCCGACTACCAGAAAAGCACCGGCCGCAACTGGGCCGATCGCGAAGACTTCGACGATGCCATCGACTTCGTCGGCTGGTACATGGACAAGACCACCTCGATCAACGGCGTGTACAAATACGACGCCTATAACCAGTACCTGAACTACCACGAAGGCTGGGGCGGCTTCCGCAACAAGACCTACGCGAGCAAGGCCTGGCTACCGCCGACCGCGCGCAAGGTGCAGAACCGTTCGGATCTGTATGCGCAGCAATACGCCGGCTGCAAGGAAGACCTCAATCGCGGGTTCTGGAGCCGGTTCTGGCATTGGTTGTAGAAGCCCTTCGCGAGCGGGCTCGCTCCCACAGGACCTTAGTGAACGCCGATTTTGTCTACACCCGAGAAACCTGTGGGAGCGGGCTTGCCCGCGATGGCAATCTCTCAAACACCATCAAAGTCTATGAAAGGCCCGATTTCACTGACTCAAACCGCCCTCCTAAGGGTTTTCCCTATGGCATCAAGGCCCCACACCTACGCCATTTGCGCCTTGAATGAGGCCGTCTAATCCTGCAACATCCATCACCTGCTTATTCAACGGACGGAATTCAAGGCATGCTGGACGCCAATGCAACCCACATCACCCTCTCGATCGAAGACGCCAACGCCGACCTGCAAGTCCTCAGCTTCACCGGTCGCGAAGCCCTCAACGAACCGTTCCGTTTCGACCTCGAACTGGTCAGCGCCCGCCCCGACCTGAAGCTCGAAGAGCTGCTGCACAAGCGCGCCTGCCTGACGTTCGGCGCCACCGGCGAAGGCAAGATTCACGGCCAGGTCTATCGCATCGAGCAGGGCGACTCCGGCAAGACCCTGACCCGCTACAGCATCAGCCTGATGCCGCAACTGGCGTATCTGCAGCACAACCATGATCAGCAGATCTTCCAGCAACTGACGGTGCCGAAAATCATCGCCCAGGTGCTGGAAGATCGCGGCATTCTCTCTGACGCCTACAGCTTCCAGCTCGGCGCCGAGTACCCGGAGCGTGAGTATTGCGTGCAATACGACGAGTCCGACCTGCATTTCATCCAGCGTCTGTGCGAAGAGGAAGGCATTCACTTCCACTTCCAGCACAGCAGCAGCGGCCACAAACTGGTGTTCGGCGACGACCAGACTGTATTCCGCAAATTGAAACCGGTCAGCTACCAGCAGGACTCGGGCATGGCTGCGGAGAAACCGGTGATCAAGCGCTTCAACCTGCGCCTGGAAACCCGCACCACCCGCGTCAGCCGTCGCGACTACGATTTCGAAAAACCCAAGCTGCTGCCCGAAGGCGCGGTCAAATCCGAATTCGCCCCGGACCTGGAAGACTACGATTACCCCGGCCGCTTCACCACCCGCGAGCGCGGCAAGTTCCTCTCGACCCGCGCCCTCGAACGCCATCGCAGCGACTACAAACTCGCCGAAGGCAAAGGTGATGAACCGACGCTGACCAGCGGCCATTTCCTCACACTCGCCGAACATCCGCGCGCCGAGTGGAACGACCTGTGGCTGCTGCTGGAAGTCTTCCACGAAGGCAAACAACCGCAAGTGCTCGGTGAAAACGTCACCAGCGACGTCACCGACAACAAAAGCGATTTCCACCAGGGCTACCGCAACAGCTTCCTCGCCACCCCGTGGGACGCGCACTACCGCCCTGCCCTCGAACACCCGAAACCGAAAGTCCTCGGCAGCCAGACCGCCGTCGTCACCGGCCCTGCCGGTGAAGAAATCCACTGCGACCAGTACGGCCGCATCAAGGTCCAATTCCACTGGGACCGCGACGGCCAGTCCGACGACAAAACCACCTGCTGGATGCGCGTCGCCAGCGGCTGGGCAGGCAGCGCCTACGGCGGCATCGCCATCCCGCGCATCGGCATGGAAGTCCTCGTCACTTTCCTCGAAGGCGACCCCGACCAGCCCCTCGTCACCGGCTGCCTGTACCACAAGGAAAACGTCGTCCCCTACGACCTGCCGGCCAACAAGACCCGCAGCACCTTCAAAACCCTCAGCTCCCCGGGCGGCAAGGGTTACAACGAATTCCGCATCGAAGACAAAAAAGGCGCTGAACAGATCTACATCCACGCCCAGCGCGACTGGGACGAAAACATCGAACACGACCAGAAAATCCGCGTCGGCAACGAACGCCACGACACCGTTGAAGCCAACGTATTGAGCGAGTTCAAGGTCGAAGAACATCGGATCACCCATCTGGACCGCGTCAGCGAGATGCGCGCGGATGATCACCTGACGGTGGGTGTGACGCAGCATGTGAAGGTGGGGACTGGGCAGTTTGTTGAGGCCGGCAACGAAATTCATTATTACGCCGGCCAGAGAGTCGTGGTCGAAGGCGCCATGGAACTGACCGCCAAGGCTGGCGGCAGCTTCGTCAAGGTCGATGCCGGTGGCGTGACCATCAGCGGCGCTGAGGTGAAGGTGAATACTGGTGGCTCGCCTGGGGTGGGCACGCCGGCGGCGCCGTTGCTGCCGGGGCCGATGAAGGTTGTGGATGCGGATAAGGCGGGGAAAGTCCCTGTCCCGCTGCCCAAACGTCTGAATGAGTCTGGAATAACGCCGTTGTGCGGCAAGCAAAGCAACGGCGCCTGCAGCCGTAAGGATTGCACATGCATGTGAAAGCGCTCAGCGCCCTCCTCGAAGCTCCACGCCATGGGTTCGTTGATTTACCGAGAGAAAGCTCTGAATCAACACTGTGTTTCATTATTGACCCGGTTCGACAGCCTGACGCGATGAGCCGCCTTTATCGTGTTGGCGAACCGGTGGTAGATGCACAGGGCCTGTTCCTCAAAACCGCCTTCGCTGAGATCGCCGCTGACGGTCCGCTCTGGATCACCGCGCCGTGGGGCAGTCGCCTTGCGGCTGAGGCAGCAAAGCTGTGCGAGGAAAATTTCTCTGGCATTGCCATTACCACAGCTGATTCTGACAAAGCGCTCGCCCATGCGCGCTGGCTCTTGCGCGCTAATGATGGCTCTGGCGGACAAAGCCTGCTGAGCTACCACAAGCCAAGCCTGTGGGCCGCGCTGGCCTACACCGCTGGCGACAACTCCCATCAGCTGTTCGGCCCTTGGCAGCACGTATACAGCCCAGCGCCGGTTCATTTTGGGCGCAATAAAGGTCCATGGCTCAGTTGGCGCGCCGTCTCGGAAGTCGAATGGCTGGGCGATACTTCAGTGTTCAGCCTGCCGCCATCCGCGGCGAACGTTCAAGAGCATTTTGGTTGGGTTTATTGGGCAGATGAACATCACGCAGATTACGGCGAGCCGAGCGATGAGCATCTGCCCAACCTTGTGGCAAACCTCAATGTGCTGGTTGCCCACAATATTTACGAAGGCCGTCACTTGCTGAAGCTAGGGTCAATCACAAATGGCCCACTGCTTGAAACACAGCCACAGGCAATGGCCATCCTGCAATCCAGGGAAGAGTCGTTCATCAAAGTACAGCAGCTGCAGCAACTCACCACCAGCGTTGCTTGATGAACCCGTCCGTTAAGAATGAATGGAAGCGAAATGGAACAAAATACCAGCGCAGCAGCTAACACCGAGTCGGCACCTCCAAAACCGGTAGTTGCCGATGAAACTTGTGCAAAACCGCCTCGGGATATTGGTGAACAGCCCGAAGCGCCAGAAGACACACCAGGCGATCACGACAAAGTGAAAACGCCCTGCTCCACCATTTATGGCAGTGCAATTTACGATACGGAAAATGAATCCTTCTGGTTACTACCAGAGCGGACAAACTCCGCCCTGAAAGAAGCTTCCAGTGACTTGGAACAGAAAGTCAGCTCAAGCAAATCTCCAGAAGAACGGAAAAAAGGGCTCTACGAGTCGGGACTCCTTGAGTATTTCCTAGAGCCTAAACTGGCAAACTTTCTTGAGGGTGACGAGAAAGCACGGATGCTAGAAATCGAAGCTCAACATCCGAATATCAGCAATCTGGATGCAGCACTTCAAGAGGCTCAGCAGAACTTAAAAACCACGGCGCCAGAAGATTCTTCTACTCAGCTTACCGCCCTTGAGCAAGATCAGCTTAAAAGAAACCATTTCATGTCCGCCCGGGATGCTGCAACCCGCGTACGTGGCATGCATAGCGAATGGCAAAAGCTCAAGCGCATGGCCATCGCCGCCGCTAAGGAAAAAGGTTACGCGTACGAAAGCGGCAACCTTTATGCGCCCAAAGCCATCGCGGCCCGGGAAGCCGTTCAAAAGTATCTGAAAGCGCGAGAAGCGCTGTTAGAGGACAAGGATCTCATCACGTTAACCTCGGCAGAGCTTGCGCCGATGCTCGCTCAAGATAAAAAGCGAATCGACGAGATCGCGATGTGCGGCACTAACAATCAGTTGATGCTCTGCACCTATGTACGCGACCAGGAAATCAAACGTAAGGAAAGGAAAGCGACCTACAGCGCTTATCTGGAGGCCATCACCGACGTTGCACAATACGGAATCGCATTGCCGGAGTTCGCGCTGATTTCTGAGGGCGGAGCAGTCGAAAGTGGAGTCGACCTGTTCAAGCAATATATGGCGCTCGAGAAAGAGCAAAAAGAGACCAATGAACGTCTCAGCGCCAAGTACAAAGGCTGGATCGAGGCAAGTGGCCGACAAGCCAAAGCGCCCACCAACCTGGTCACTTATGAACGTGCCGACTGGGACCGCTTGCAGGCTTCGAAAGAAAAACTACGACTTCAGGCTGAGAGCAATGTGGAAACGGCAATTGTTCGCCGTCATCTGTTGTGGGAGCCAGAGCAATTTCAGGCAAGACCTGAAGAGCGCTTGATCAAAAATGGCTTTCCGCTGGCCGAGATGAGCATGGCGGACAGCCTGAAAAAACCGCTGACCTATCTCAGCATGTATTCGCTGCCACGACTCAAACAAACCGTTAAGGATGACTGGAAGAAAGTTGGCGCCAAGGTCAAAGATCTGATGAAGCGTCCGGGCAATAGCGATGGAAAAGCAACGACGGACACTGAACTGAGTTTGTTTGGACAGTGGCTGAAAAGCGAAGGCGCATTAAGAATCAAGGATCAGGAAAGCGATTGGTTCTCAGCCGAAGGGTGGTTCGAAATCGAAAAATTCAACGCGTACCTTGAAAACAAAAAGTACAAGGTCACTGCGCTGGAGAACGCTGATACCCGTAAAGAATGGGGGGGCCGATTGCAGCAAGTGTTGTTCAAGGACAACGTACGTAAGACATTCCGCATTTTCGACATCACACCGCAAGCCCAGTTGGTTCGTTGCCTAATGCCCTCCACCACGGAAACTATCCATTCATCGACAAAAGTAGAGGGGCCGGACTGGACTCTGGCCGAAGGATTCCAAGCCTCCGCCAAGGCTACTTTTGCCGTTGATCTTGCCAGAGGCGAGGTCGAGCTTTTTAAAGTCGACTTGCCAGATCGTGCCAGCGCGAAAGATATTGTCATCACCTACCGAAATGCAGAAGACATACAGCAAAAGATGAATCTTGGACGTTTTTCGCTCTATTTAGGCGCGAAGGCTTGGGGCTATGCAGGAGCATCATTGTTGCTTTCTTCGGAAATTGCATTGGATGTCAGCAACGCTGGGTTCCATTTAGCTCCTCCGGAACCGGTTGTGCGCAACCCAGATAAGCGCAGCTACGCGAGAACTGAAAAAAGTGGACAGATTAAAAAAGCTCCTGAAACGCTACAGATACAGGATGGCGCTAAAGCCGCATTTAATCTATTCGCCGGTCTGCAAACCGGGATAATGGTCACAGGAGCGCTAAATTGGGCACCACCCGGCGAAGTAGCCTTGCTAACCAAAGCGCCCGTTTCCGGAAAATCTGCCGGAATGAAAGCCAGCGAATGGTTCAGCCTTGCGCGTTTGACTGTGGAACTCAACGCCGCTGCCGGTCTCGGAGCGAGGGCTGAGGCGAGTATTTCCCTGCACGAGGGCCGTCTGATTCTGGTGCTAAAGGCAGCGTTGATCGCCGGCCCAGGCGTCGGTGGCTCCTTCAAGTTCGAAGTCGGCTACGATGCCGTCACCGAGCTGCTTAACATGTTCCGTAGAGAACTATATAAAAACAAACAGAACCCTTACTTTGTCATTGAAGACGAAACCTATGCGTACCTTTCAAAATTAAATACGCTGGCCATTGGCGGTTTTGACATTCGGATGATTTATCTTATGGGCGCTGATGCGGTGATGACGCTTTATGAGAGCCTGACTGCGACAGGCAAAGGCGGATCTATTGCTGATACGATCATGTTTTATGATCCAGTGGAGGAGCTTGAGGAATGGTGCATCAATGCGATTCCAGGCGCGCTCGGACCATTATTGATGACACTCATTAGCCCACCTGATGATTTCTCTGTAAATTATTCGAATAACTCAGATAAAACTGATAAAAAAGAGCGCAAATATGACAGTGATCAAGCGCACCTAGTTCAGCAGCAGGCCATTGAGCGCATTCTCGGCTGGATTGTAAAAAGTGCAACCAAGCAAAATTCAATCGAACAAGCTCAGTATCAATTTGAGCAAATTTGCATGTGCATGAATAAGTTTGGAATGAAGCCAGCTAATGCTGAGGAGAAATATTGCGAAAACCGTTTGGCGCTTGATAATTTCATGACTGAGGCAGTCCTTCGCCTTACTGTTCCCTCAGGGGAGGAAATGCGAACGCGCTATAAAGATCATGTCAAATTGTTAGGCGCAAAACGTGACGGATCTTGCCAGCGCAGCCAATATCAAGGACGAACATACGTACCAGCAGGTGTGGCTAAATTTATTCCGACCATCCATTAATGAATTAAAGAGACAAGCATATGTGGCTGCGCTCACTATTCTCAGTAGTTATATTCCTTACTTATGCTAGCTCCTCTCTGGCAGAGCTCGCTCCACGCCAAGAGCAGGCCAAAAACCATGGTATTGTCCTTTATAATCAATTGAAGACCGAGTCTGCCAAGCCTTTTTTATTGATCGCATCGGAGGCAGGAGATAGTGAAGCTCAATATTTGTTAGCGGAAGTGCTTAGAAAAAAAAATCACTACATGAGCTCCGAAGCTAGGGCTTGGTATGAGGCGTCGGCTAATCAAGGCAACCTATACGCCATGATTCAGCTAGGACGGAGTGAAAAAGATCTATGCGATATCACTCGCGACTGCAAACCACCTCAGAGAGATCCGATCGAGTGGCTGAACGAAGCCAAGAAACAGGCTATAGAGAAAGCAAAAAGCGGTAACGCTGAAGCAATGTACATTATGTATGAAATCACCCTAGACGATCAGTGGCTTGAAAAAGCAGCTATTGCGGGTGACGATCAGGCCCAGTACTGGCTGGCGGTATCTTATAAGCAAGGTGATGGCTTTTTCTTACCTTGGAAACGAACAGAAGAAGTAAAAAAATGGTTCAAACTGTCCGCTGAAGCAGGAAATCCGCGTTCCATGATGGAGTATGCGGCTCTTCTTTTCGAAAGCGGAGATCTTGAAGGTTTTAGACACTGGAATGAGCAAGCAGCAATAGCAGGTTATGCGGAATCAGTGTATGGATATGGCTCATATCTTGCTCATGAGCCCGACACATATGGATTTCCATATGACCCCGTTAAAGGCTATTCACTAGTTTCATCCTTAAGTATTCTGAACGGCGGGGGTGGAATGCAAGAAAATGTTGAATACAAACTCCCTCTCATTGCAGCCAAGTTGACACCCGCACAAATTTCCGAAGCGCGCGAGCAAACAAAGAAATGGGCCGCTACACATCCTCCGCTGTCTTTTTTTCCTGAAAAATTGAGCCGTTAATTCACTTTTAATCAATAATGAGTTAGGACGCGTACTACTTGAGAGCCATAATCAGGATCATCGCTCCTGGTTATGGCTGATCGGCGATCGCTTCAATGCAATATCTTTGGTTAAATGTGCTTACCGCTTGATCCCCGATCTATTCAGCCTAATTAGTCCAATTACCCCCCCTTAATCCTCAAATCAAAGACTCTACAGTACTCTTCCGCTCAGGCATCGCGCTGAAACCGACTGCGGCAGGCTCGTCCGGCTTCATGCCGGGCGCCTATCCGTTACGCTGGAGCCCTCTCATGAACATTCGTCCTTCCTGCTCACCGCCACCCTCGCCTGCTGCTCATACGCCGCATTGGCCCAAGCCAACGACACCTCCGCCACATCGAATCAAACACCCTACCAATACGGCATGCCACTACACGTGGCGAAGGTGCTTTCGCTAACCGAGCCGCCGACCCTGAAATGCAAAGTCACCACCGCCGACATGAAATACATCGACAACACCGGCAAGCCCGCACAAATCAGTTACAGGAAATTATCTAACGCATGCCGTCGGCAGAACTGACAGACGCTTCTGATTTTCCGGTTCGCCATAGGCGTAGCGTGGCTCCGGCGGGTATGCTCGGGGCCTTCCCTACTGCCGCAAGGATTGGCCATGCAGTTGTCGTTCCGCACGTTGTCGAGCTTCACTTCCATCCTGTGTTTTTTGCTGGCGCTGGTCTGGGGATTTTTTCCGGAGGTGTTGCTGGCGATCTGGAGTATTGGCTATTCGGAAGGCACTGGCGTAGTCGCAAGGCGCAGCGCGGTGCTGTTTGCGGCGTTGGGGGTGATGTTTTATTTGCTGCGCAATGCTCCGCCGTCAACGTCACGCAGTGCACTGAGCAATGGTTTTATCGTCGGCTGTTTCGGTTTGGCGGCGTTGGGTTTTGGCGAATGGCTCAATGGCCATGCCGGCCCCGGGATCTTGCTCGCGGTGCTGGTCGAGTTCGCGCTGGGCCTGGGTTTCGTGCAGGCCCGACGCGTGACGGTCGAACTGGGTGAAACGGTGGGTTAAACGGCTCGAGAACGAGCGCTGGTTTGATGTGTCGTGGTTTGTTGCGCGAGGTCGGAACGTAGGCCAGCGACCAGGTTGTTGATTTCACGGCAGCTGTTCAGGCGGCTGGCGTCGATTCCACTGACGTAGAGATCGGCTTGGTCGGTCCGATGGTCGCCAAATACTTTGACGGACATCGACAAGTCGGGTGACAGCGTGCACTGGCAGCGTTTCGGCAAGAAGCTGCTTTCAATGATATTGCGTAATTCCAAGGCAGATAAAAACATGGCGAACCCTCTCCTTTCTGTGCGATTGCCAATCAAGTATTCACGCTGACCCTTTGCTGCGCCTTCACGGGTGTGCCCCCGCTGTTTCCTTGGTGCGGCAAATGGTGGTACTGCGAAATGCCCATTGGAGTGTAGGCGCCCAAATCCGGTGCGCCTCACCGGAAGAACGCATAAAACGTGCCTTTGATCGGTTCGTTTGGCGCCCTTCAAAATCAAGCACTTGGAAAGATGGCCAGTATCCTGCTATTTGCAAAATGCATGAACCGACCGCCCGTCCACTGCAATCTGCAATCCCCGGCTGAATTTGCTTTCGAAGACCATGACGGCAAGAATGTCTCCCATTGCAATTCAACCCGCACGGAGGCTTCCATGAATTCCTTACGAATTTGCGCGATCACTGGCCTGTTAATCGCCAACCTTTCCACCCTCGCCCACGCCGCCAAGCTCGAAGACATCGCGCCGTATCCCAAAGCCGAAGCCGGGTTTACCCGTCAGGTCATCCATCTGCCCAAACAAGAGCAGGAGGAAAATTTCCAGGTTGAAATTCTCGCTGGCAAAACTCTAGAAGTGGATTGCAACCGTCAACGTCTGGGCGGTGTTCTCGATGAAAAGAACCTGCAAGGCTGGGGCTATCCGTTCTATCGCCTGGAAAAGGTCATCGGCCCGATGAGCACGATGATGGCCTGCCCGCCCGGCAGCCAGAAAAAGCGCGCTTTCGTTCCGGTCGTCGGCGACGGCTTCATGTTGCGCTACAACAGCAAGTTGCCAGTCGTGGTGTACGCGCCTTCGGACGTCGAAGTGCGTTATCGCATCTGGTCGGCGTCGGACAAAGTCGGCACCGCCCTGCAGGAATAACCCGAGCGCTTGTTACGCCGGCACGCCGCAAGCAGCGGCGCGCTCGGCGACATGGCGCAGGCTGTCGAAGTTGATGTTGGCCCCGGAGTCGATGGCGACGAATGTCTGATCGCGAACGCCGCTACGCGCCACGTACTGCTTGATCCCCGCAACAGCCAGCGCACCTGAAGGTTCAGTGATCGAACGGGTATCGTCGTAGATATTCTTGATCGCGGCACAGAGTTCGTCATTGCTGACCGTGATCACCTCATCTACGCAGAAGCGGCATACCTCAAAGCCATACGCGCCGATCTGCGCCACCGCGACGCCATCGGCGAAGGTGCCGACGCTCGGTAGAACCACCCGCTCGTCCGCACTTAAAGCCGCTTGCAGGCACGCCGAATGTTCGGATTCGACGCCGATGATCCGCACTTCCGGGCGCAGGTATTTGACGTAGGCCGCGATACCGGCGATCAAACCTCCGCCCCCGACCGGGATGAAGATGGCGTCCAGGGCGCCTTGATGCTGGCGCAGGATTTCCATTGCCACGGTGCCTTGTCCGGCGATCACGTCAGGATCATCGAACGGTGAAACAAACGTGCATCCGGTCTGTTCGGCCAAGTGCAACGCATGGGCCAGAGCAAAGGGGAAACTCTCGCCATGCAGCAATGCGTCGGCACCGCGACTGCGCACGCCGAGCACCTTGAGCTCAGGGGTGGTAGACGGCATGACGATCGTCGCGCCGATGCCCAATTCCCGTGCCGCCAGCGCTACACCCTGCGCGTGATTACCCGCCGATGCAGTGATCACTCCCCGCGCTCGCTGCTCATCGCTCAGTTGCACGAGCTTGTTGTAAGCACCACGGATCTTGAAAGAGAACGTCGGTTGCAGATCTTCGCGCTTGAGCAGGACCCGATTGCCCAATGTTTCCGACAACGCTGGCGCAAGCTGCAACGGCGTGCGCACCGCAATGTCGTACACCGGCGCGGCCAGGATTTTCTTTACGTAGTGCTCAAGCAGGGCTTGCTGGTCGGGGCTGTGCGGCATGGTCGTCTCCTGACATTTTTCAGAACCCCGGAGACAGAAAGTAAAAACCCGCCTCTAGGGCGGGTTGGGTGCTGCAGTCGTAAGCTAGCCCGCCAAATGAGGAATGGCGGTAATAATGCTTGGCTGGCAGCGCGATACGGTGAAAGTCATGGGCTGGAAATTAGCCTGCCGGCGGATGACAAGTCAATGGCCCGCTGCAGAACTTTGAATCTTCCTAATGACTGAACAGTCACTGCAAAAGAGCACAACAACTTCCGCTCCAAGCCGATGAAAGTGGAGATTGACCATGAATATCCGCCAAGCGCTATTCGCCGTCCCGCTGCTGGTCGCCGCCCTGTCCAGCCCTGCTGCTTTCGCCGTCGATGAAAGCGACGCCGTGAAAAAGCCCGAATGTCCGAAAGGCCAGGTGTGGGACAGTAAAACCCAGCAATGCGTGCTGCAGACCAGCGGCACAACACAGCCCTGATTTCCTTCATACGGTTCAGGCCGTGGCCGGCAACCACAGCCTGAATCGCGCGCCACCCAGCGGCGAACTCTCAACGGTCAGCGTGCCGCCCTGCGCTTCCAGCGCGCGGCGGCTGATCGCCAAACCGAGGCCGAATCCGCCGGTCGCGCGATCACGGCTGCGGTCGAGCCGATAGAATGGTTCAAAGATCCGCTCGCGCTCGTCGTCGGAAATGCCGATGCCATCATCATCGACCCATATCTCACACCCGCCGGCAATGACCTGCACGCCAATCTGAATGCGTTTTTCGCAATAGCGCATGGCATTGCGCAACAGGTTCTGGATGGCCCGAGCGGTCAGGCGCGGATCCAGCGCGAAGCGTTCGAGCTGGCCGTGCAGCAGAACGTCAATCACGATGTCTGGCGACTCCAGCTCCTCATCGACGCTGCCGAGAATGCTGTCGATGAACTCGTCGAGCGACACCTCGATGCGCTCGGGCGATTGCGCCGGGTTTTGCAAACGGCTGTAGGAGAGCAACTCCAGCACCAATTCATCCAGCTCACGAATGTGCGCGACCAAACTCTGCAAGCGCTCGCGGCTGGCGGCTGGCAAGTCTTCTGACAACGCCAGCGCCAGGCCGAAATCCAGACGCGTCAACGGCGTACGCAGTTCATGGGAAACGGCGTTAAGCAGATCACGTTGCTGGTTGAGCAGGTTTTCGATATCGCCGGCCATGGTGTCGAACACGTTGGCGAGACTGCCGATGTTCGAACTCGGGGCGATTCTGGTTCGTTCGCTCAAATGCCCCTTGCCGAAGCGTTCGGCAGTGCCCTTCAGACGTTCAAGATCGCGCCAGTGCGGGCGCAACCAGAGCAGCAGGCAGCCGAGCAATATGGCGCCGATCAGCACGTTGATGCTCCAGTACAACAGATCGACGTCGACCGGATCCGGCGGTACGACCATACGCACGGCCATGTCCGCATTCAGCGGAGTTACCGCCAATGTTCGCCAGCCCCAGTCGCCGATGCGCACCACGTTTTCACCACGGTGCAGACGTTCCTGCTCGATGGGAGTGAACACCGGGTCGTCGATTGGCGTCAGGACGATGTGCAGCGGCTGGAATTCCTTGTCCATCCCCGCTGCAATCTCCGGCCACTGCTCTTGCGGCGCGGCATGAAACTGCTTGGTGATCAGCGATTGCAGACCTCGGGAAAACTCCAGGTTGTAGGTGACGAAGCGATCCCGGAAGGCCATGACCACCAGATCCGGCACTAGATAGATCGCCGCACTATAGGAGACGATCGTCACCAGATACAGGCGAAACAGAATGCGAAACATCAGCTCAGCATTCCCATTCGGAGCGGCTGAACAGATAGCCCTTGCCCCACACAGTCTTGATCTTGCGCGCCTCGCCGGCGTGATCATCGAACTTGCGCCGCAGCTTGGAAATCGCCACGTCCACCGAGCGGTCAGTGCCATTGAACTCGATGCCGCGCAACCGCTGCAGAATCTGATCGCGACTCAGCACTTCGCCGGCGTGCCGGGCCAGCACCACCAGCAAATTGTATTCGCCGCTGGACAGCTCAACCGCTTGATCACGCCAGGTCACGGTGCGCTCGGACAGGTCAATGCACAGATTGCCCATGACGATCCGGTCATTAACCGCCAAAGGCTCGCCGAGGCTGCTGCGCCGCAACAAGGTACGCACCCGAGCCAGCAGCACCCGTGGCTCGCAGGGTTTGGTGACGTAATCGTCAGCGCCCATTTCCAGGCCCAGCACCTGATCATGGCTGTCATCGCGGGCCGTGAGCATGAGGATCGGCAGTGTCGCTGAATCGGCGCGCAGCAAGCGGCACACCTGCAAGCCGTCGAGGCCCGGGAGCATGAGGTCGAGGATCACCAGATCCGGCGGGCTGATCCGCGCCCGTTCGCGCACATGGTCGCCACGGCCGATGACGCTGACGGAGTAACCGTTGCGCTCCAGGTAGCTGGAAATCAGTTCGGCGAGGGCGGTGTCGTCTTCGACCAGGAGGATGTTGGGCATGGGGTGTTCCAGATATTGCTGAGGTATATGTCAGACCGCTTTCGCGAGCAAGCTCGCTCCCACAGTGGTTTTGCATTGTTCACAAA
>NZ_JASCPT010000094.1:0-20981 GCF_029959775.1 Pseudomonas sp. PS01270
AGCCTGCTCGCGAAGCGTCGCGTCAGTTACGCATGTATCAACTGACAGACCGTCTTCGCGAGCAGGCTCGCTCCCACAGAGAGATGTGTTGTCCTGCGGTCTTCCACGATATCCAGTAAACTGCCGCACGTTTTTTCTTCAAGTAGTGTTTCCCCATGCAAATTGCTCTGGCGCCCATGGAAGGGTTGGTCGACGACATCCTGCGCGACGTGCTGACTCGCGTTGGCGGCATCGACTGGTGCGTGACCGAATTCATTCGGGTCAACGACCAGTTGCTCACCCCGGCGTACTTCCACAAGTTCGGCCCCGAGCTGCTCAACGGTGCTCGCACCGCGTCCGGCGTGCCGCTGCGCGTGCAATTGCTCGGTTCTGATCCGGTATGCCTGGCGGAAAACGCTGCGCTGGCCTGCGAACTCGGTTCTGAGGTGATCGACCTCAACTTCGGCTGCCCGGCCAAGACCGTCAACAAATCCCGCGGCGGCGCCGTGCTGCTCAAGGAGCCGGAGCTGCTCAACCAGATCGTCGAACATGTCCGTCGCGCCGTACCGGCGCACATCCCGGTCACCGCGAAAATGCGCCTGGGTTTCGACAGTCCTGACGGCTCGCTGGTCTGCGCCACGGCGCTGGCGGAAGGCGGGGCAGAGCACATCGTCGTACATGCGCGGACGAAAATGGACGGTTACAAACCGCCGGCGCATTGGGAGTGGATCCCGCGTGTGCAGGATGTGGTCAAGGTGCCGGTGTTCGCCAACGGCGATATCTGGAGCGTCGAAGACTGGCGCCGTTGCCGCGAAATCAGTGGCGTGGAAGACATTATGCTCGGTCGGGGTCTGGTCTCCCGCCCGGATCTCGCTCGGCAGATCGCTGCGGCGCGCGCTGGCGAAGAGGTCGTCGAGATGACCTGGGCCGAGCTGATGCCGCTGATTCAGGACTTCTGGCTGCAGGCCAAGGCGCAAATGACCGCGCGCCAATCGCCCGGTCGCCTCAAGCAATGGCTGGCCATGTTGACACGGAACTACCCGGAAGCCGCCGAGCTTTTCACCGTTCTGCGCCGCGAAACCGAGCCGGATCAAGTCTCGCGTCTGCTCGGATTGCCGCTCGTCGAGGCCGCATAAAAAATCTTAAAATAATCTCTTGAAATCAAAACAGCGGTCCCTATCTAAGGGTTACGCGATGCCGAATTCGGGTCGCGGAGACACAAAACCTTGCTGATAGTTTTCAGGAGATTTGAATCATGAGTACTGCATTTTCTCTCGCGCCACTGTTCCGTTCCTCGGTAGGTTTCGACCGTTTCAACGACCTGTTCGAAACCGCCCTGCGCAACGAGCCAGGCAGCAGCTACCCACCTTACAACGTCGAAAAACACGGTGATGACCAATACCGTATCGTCGTTGCGGCCGCCGGTTTCCAGGAAGAAGACCTGGACCTGCAAGTCGAGAAGGGTGTGCTGACCATCAGTGGCGGCAAGCGTGACACTGACGAAAGCGTCACGTTCTTGCATCAAGGCATCGCCCAGCGAGCCTTCAAGCTGTCGTTCCGTCTGGCCGATCACATCGAGATCAAGGACGCTGCCCTGCGCAACGGCCTGCTGAGCATCGACCTGCTCCGTGTGGTCCCGGAAGAAGCGAAAGCCAAGCGCATCCCGATCAATGGAGCGCAGCAGCCGGCGTTGCAGCATTGATTCATGTGCTGACACACAATCGCCCTAACCGGCGATAAGCCGCTGAACGAAAGGCCCCGATACGTCGGGGCCTTTTTTGTGGGCACAGAAAAAGTGATGCTGGGTTTGCCGCTGTCGGCGGGGCTCTTTACAATCTGCGCAGTTTTGCCGGCCCCCATTTCCCAGCGGTCGGCCTGGAGCCTTTTTTCATGGACGAGATTCAACAGCGCTGGCTGTGCGCGTTGTCCGCACCAATGGCCGCGCTCAACACCGGCGCCGGGTATGACGACCCGGCGTTCTGCAACGACCGTTACATCAACCTCAAGGAAAGTTGGGGTATCGATGATCGGCGACAGTTGTTCGACATGCTCGGATGGATGACCGACGACGGCCATGCCAAGCATCTCAGCGGGGCCTATCTGGCGTGGCAGCGATGCCTGCCGAGTGAATGGCAGTCGTTGCTCAATGAGCTGAACCCGCGCGAGCGCGTCCTGCATGAATTTGCCAGCCGTACCTTCGGCAGCTGTGGTCCCGGCGGCATCTTGTCCTGGGATTACGGCCGGATGGGCTTTCTGTTGCGCTGCGCCGTACGTAATCAATGGATCGATCTGGCCGAGAGCAACTGGTTGCACAGTCGTCTGGCGTTGAGGGCGCAGTTTCATTACGGCAGCTGGATGGCTTACTTCAACGGCTTTCTGGTGGGACGAACCTTTTGGTGCTGCATGAGTAGAAGCGATGATGAACTGGCGGTCGAGATGAGTCGTGAGGGCACCAGCGCTTTCAACACCAGGATTGCCCGAGGCCTTGCGCAAAACATTCCACACTTTCTTGCCGATCTGCCATGGCACATGGATATTGATCCGCCGTCTCGTCCGGCATCGCTTGGGGAGTTCGACTGGTCATGAGTTGCTGGATTCGACTGGGCATTGAGCCGACTACTGACGAAACCCTGATTCGCAGCGCCTATCGCGCCCGTTTGCCGGCGCATCATCCGGAAACCGATCCGGAAGGTTTTCAAGCGCTACGCATGGCCTACGAGAGTGCCCTGCGTCTGGCCCGTGAAGAGGAGGAAGAGGCTGGAGACGAGATCGACGCTGCACAAGCCAATGTCGTTCGGGCGCCTCAAGCTTTCCTGGATTTCTGTGCGCTGCTGGATGATCCCGCGCGACGCTTCAACTACGCGGCATGGCAGGCATTTGTCCGGACGCTGGATGCCTTGTCACTGGAGGTTTTTGATGACCTCAACTGGGGCTTGTACCACCGAATGTCCGGCGCCGGTCCGTTGTCCTACCGTTGTGCGAATCTGTTGGCGCAGCGCATGGCCTGGGACCAGCAATTGCTCGATCTGGCATTCGACGATGCGCAAGCGGTAGAAGGCTTTTTGCAGCGCATCAAGACGCCCGACCCGTTCGACACGGATCTGATGAGCGCCTGGTCAGAGCCGGCACAGACCGAGTCGCTGTGGTATGCCCGTAGCCTCGATTTCATCTTTACTCAGCGTCCGCTTCACGAGTTCGCCGAGTTCGCCAGTCGGCACACGTGCTTGCCGTTGCCCAACGATGCCGCGTACCTCAAGCGGTTGCTGGTGCAGTTCACCCAAGCGGGCATGGGCGCGCCGACGTTCCTGCAGTGCTGTGCCGAACAGCACGATGCCGCGCCGGATAACGTCGACTGGCTGTACCTGCTGGCGTGTCAGTACAGTCTGTTGGGGCACGACGATCAAGCGTTTCCATGCTGGATTCGGCTCTGGAGCGAACATCGCCATCCCGCGGCAGAGAGTCGCTTGCTGGAGCTGTGTGCCAAGCGTCAGCCGACCTTTCTGCCGTTGCTGATTCAGGCGTTCGATCGTCTGGAGGACTGCGCCGTTTGGCCGGACGAACTGGGTGCTGAGTGCCAAGTGTATGGCAGTCCGTCACAACGGCCCGAGACCTTGACCCGTTGGTTGGGTGTCGGACGGCTCAAGCTTGATGCACTGGCGCAAAGCTTTGTTGATTGGCGCATGGCGGGCGACGAGTTGCCATTGCTCGCGCAGTTGATCGGCGAAAACCACGACAGCCGTTTGCTGCGTCTGTACCGGCACGCCTGGGCGCTGCATCGTGGTGATTCGGCCTTGTTGCAGCAGATTGTCGACGAACCGCTGCCGGTGGACGCGCTGGAATGCCTGGTATTGAGCGGCCTGAAGTATCAGGCCAGGCAACATCTGCATTGGCTGGCCAAGGCGCCTGTTGCGCAGGCCATGAGCGCTTTCACTGACTCGCAAACACTTTCACCGCAATTGCCTCTCGCGTTGTCCGAAGGTGCGCTGCACAAGGTTTGTCGTCTGTGGTTGCAGCGCTTGCGGCCCTATAGCGACACGGCGCTTGCACGCATTGCCGACGCGTTCGAGCTGAGTGCGGTCAAAGACGGCAATGACCTGTCGCAACTCGATCTCATGCTCCAGTTGAGTCGGCGCGCGACAGGTTTGCCGCCGATCGGTTTGGGAGCGGCCATCTGGGATTGGCACGCTCAAACCGTGTTTTTGCTGGCATTGCTGGAACAACCCGAGCGCTGGTTGCAATTGATTGATGCGCAGTGTCTGGAGCGTTTGCCGTTCAATCCTGCGCATCCTTTGAGCCGACTGCAGCCGCTATTGCGGCGCTTGCTGCGTGAGCAGGGCAATTGCGCCGGTTTGCTCGGCTGGCTGCAGGGTGACGATCCTGTGCACGGTTTGCTGGTGCAACAGTTGTTCAGTGTCGAGCAGGCTCTCGACAGCGCCAGGCTGCCCGCCAATACCCTGCTTTACACCTGCGTCGAAAGTGACCGTGCGGCGTGCGGCGATGACCTGCTGGGCTTGTTGATGTTCTGGGGCGTGCTCTACCACGATCCAAGCCTGAGCGCCGAGCAGCACCGGGCGTTGTTGCAGTCGATTGAAGCGGTCAGTTGCGAGGATGACTGGTTCGAAGGCTTTCGCGACGGTCTGATCAAGGGCGAACCGGTGTGGCCACCGCGCAAGGTGTTGACGGATTTCGGTGTCGACAAACTATTGGCCTATGAGGCGCTGGATGCGCTCAAAAGCTTGATTCGCTACGGCGCTGCCGGAGTGCCGAAAACGCGAGTATTGCGGCAGCTGCAGCAGGGTAAGGATGACGTGCAGAACAGCGTCGGTTTGCGCTTGGCACTGTGCGCGTTGCTGTCGTGGTCGGAGCGGTTGCTGTTAGCCAACAGTGATGTCCAGCCAGTACCAGCGAAAGCTTTCTGGCGCCTCGGATCACGGCTGGGGCGCAGAGCTTTTATCGCTCAGGTCCTGGGATGCGTAGTGGTAACCCCAATAGCCGGGCTGATAACGGGCACGACGATTGGCGGGATGGTCATCTTTTTGCTTGGCGTGCTGCTGTTGTTCGCGGCAGTTCTACGGCGGTTGCACGATATGGACCGGGGCATACCGACACTGCTGATATTTCTGGGATTGTCGCCGTTTCTGCCATTCCTGCCGCTGGTGTTGTTCGGCTTTCCGGGAGACAAACTGCCTAACCGCTATGGCGTGCCGCCGGACAGTGGGGCAGATATGTTGTCCGGCGGGTTGCAGGCTGCTTTACGGCAACTGAACGGTTAAAGACGCATCTGGTCCAGCGCATCATTCAGCGCTGAGCGGTGGCTGGCGATTTCGCTGGCTTGCTGGCCGGCAAGCACGGTGTTGAAGGTGTCCATCCACTCGGCAATGCGCGCACGCTCGTCGCCCAGAGTTTGCATCCATGCTCGCTCCAGTCGTGCGAGCAGGGTGCGGTTGGGCAGGGCGTCGCGAGGGTGGACTTTGAGCTTCGCGAGCCGGGCATGGCTGTCTCTGCGCGCCTGTTCATCCAGTCCGGTCGGGCTGCGGTCGATGCTGTGGCCGTAACGTTCGCCGGTTTCCAGAAGCGTGACGTCTACTTCCAGCAGGCCGTTGATGTCATAACTGAAACGCACATCGAGGCTCTGCAGCTGCTCACTAGGGGTGAACTGGATGTCGAAAGAATCGATGAAAATATTGTCGCGTACCCACGGGCGTTCCCCTTGGTAAACCGCGATACGGATTTCAGTCTGTTGCGCAAACGTCGTCGAGTAACGCTGCACCCGTGACGTTGGAATCACCGTGTTACGTTCGATGATCGGCGAGAACGCGCCACTGACGCCTTCGCCACGATTGGTCGAAATCCCCAGCGTATACGGACAGACATCCGTCAGAATCAATTCCTCGACCGCACCGTCCCGCGCCTTGCATGCCGCCTGCGTCGCTGCGCCCAGCGCCACGATGGTGTCCGGATCAAGATGCCGATAAGGCAGGCGTCCAAACAACGTGGCAACCATTTGCTGTACCGCCGGCATGCGCGTGGCGCCACCGACCAGCACCAGGCTGTCGAGGTCGCGCGGTTTCAGTCGGGCATCGCGCAGAGCCTGTTCGATTGGCGCGCGCAAGCGGGCCAGCAACGGCTCCCAGATTTTCACCGCAGCGGCTTCATCCAGTTCCCATTCGAATGTCTGCTCGGCATACCGCCAGCTCAAGTGCTGCGCGCCTTCGCCGAGTTTGCATTTCAGCTGTTCCAGGGCATCACCGAGGCTGGCCATGGCTTGTGCATCGATCGTTGAGGGGGTGAGTTGCCAGTGTTTCAGGCAGGCCTGCAACAGGGCGGCGGTGAAGTCTTCACCGCCGAGAAAGTTGTCGCCAGTGGAGGCGTGCACTTCAATCAGCGGCAATGCGTATTCGAGCACGGTGACGTCGAACGTGCCGCCGCCGAGATCGAATATCAGCGTGCGTTCGAACTTCTGTTCGTGCAGGCCGTACGCCATGGCGGCAGCGGTCGGTTCATTGATCAGGCGCGTCACGGACAGCCCGGCCAGTTCGGCGGCGAACAAGGTGCGCTTGCGCTGCTCGTCACTGAAATATGCCGGTACGGAAATGACCGCTTCTGTGACCGCCTGGCCGAGAAAGGCTTCCGCGTCTTGCTTGAGTGAGCCAAGTACCAGCGCCGACAACTCTTCCGGGCTGAACTGGCGAGAGCCGAGCTGGATTTGCCTGTCGCTGCCCATGAAGCGCTTGAACGCGGCGGCAGTGCGTTCCGGGTGCGTGGTCAGGCGGGCGCGGGCGGCTTTGCCGACCAGAATCGTGTCGTCTTCATCAAGGCTGACCACCGACGGTGTCAGCACATCGCCGAGGGCGTTGCGGATCAGTTCGGCGCGGCCTGCACGCCAGACGGCGATCAGGCTGTTGGTGGTGCCAAGGTCGATGCCCAGCAGGGCCGGGCGGGGAAGGGATGCATCCTGCATGGTTGATCTCGAAGCGGCGCAAAAAACGCGACCCTACAGGCTGACGCAAACCGTGGCAATTGTTGCTCTGTTGCCAGTCTGTGCGACCGCCGATTCAGGGCAGCAGTTTTTTCAGATCCTCCAACCCCACCGGTCGGCTGTGCAGATAGCCCTGATACAAATGGCATTCCAGCCCCTGCAAAAACGCCAGTTGTGCTGGCGTCTCCACGCCCTCGGCAATGACCTCCAGCTCAAGGCTGCGGGCCATCGCGACAATTGCGCGAATGATCTCGGCAACATTGGAGTCAGTGGTCGCATCGCGGATGAATGACTGG
The DNA here is from genome assembly GCF_029959775.1 of Pseudomonas sp. PS01270. NCBI lineage: Bacteria > Pseudomonadati > Pseudomonadota > Gammaproteobacteria > Pseudomonadales > Pseudomonadaceae > Pseudomonas > Pseudomonas sp. PS01270. The sequence goes on from NZ_JASCPT010000094.1 coordinate 7,255, forward strand.
TCGATCTTCAGGGTGTCTACCGGCAGACGCTTCAAGTAAGTCAGCGACGAATAACCAGTGCCGAAATCGTCCATGGCGAAGCTCACGCCGAGCTTTTTCAGACGACGCATTTTGCTGATGGTGTCTTCCAGATTCTGAATGACGATGCCTTCGGTGATTTCCAGTTTCAGCAGCGAGCAGGGCAGGCCGTGGCTGGTCATGCTGTGTTCGATGCGTTCGACGAAATCGTTCTGGCGGAACTGCCTGGGGCTGATGTTCACGCAGAGGCTGAAGTTGAGCGGGTCGACCAGTTTCAACGCGATCAGTTGTTTGAAGGCGTTGCAGGCTTCATCGAGGATCCACGTGCCGACTTCGAGAATCAGGCCGCTGTCTTCCAGTACCTTGATGAACTCGGTGGGCGATTGCGCGCCGAGTTCGGGATGATTCCAGCGCACCAGGGCTTCGGCGCCAATGATGCGGTTGTCGCGGGCATCGACCTGTGGCTGAAAGTGCACGTTGAACTCGCCGCGCGACAGCGCCAGGCGCAGGTCGGTCTCCATGCGCAGGCGTTCGCTGGCCGCTTTCTGCATGGTGTTGTGATACATCTGCGTGGTGTTGCGCCCGGAATCCTTGGCCCGGTACAGGGCGATGTCGGCGCGTTTGAGCAGGTCGGTCGGGGTCGAGCCGTGATCGGGAATCAGCGCGACGCCAATGCTCGGCGTCACTTGCAGGCGCTGGCCATCGAGGAACATCGGCTCCGAAAGCAATTCGCGAATGGTGTCGGCCAGCGCGCGCACTTGCTCGCTGACTTCACTGCGCGAACCTTCGAGGCCGCTGAGCAACACCACGAACTCATCGCCACCGAGGCGCGCCACCGTGTCTTCCATGCGCACGCTGGCTTCGAGCCGCGCGGTGATGATTTTCAGCACGGTGTCGCCGACCGGGTGACCGAGGGAATCGTTGATGTGCTTGAAGTGGTCGAGGTCGAGAAACAGCAAGGCGCCGCGCAGATTGTGGCGCTTGAGCAGGGCGATCTGCTGACTCAGGCGATCCATCAGCAGGGCGCGGTTGGGCAGGTTGGTCAGCGGGTCGTGATAGGCCAGGTGACGAATCTGCGCTTCGGCGTTCTTCAACAGGCTGACGTCGCGCGCGGTCAGCAGCAGGCACGCGGTTTCATTGAGGGTGATCGGCTCGACCGAGACTTCCACCGTGAGCAATTCGCCGCGCTTGTTGCGCCCGAGCATTTCCTGATGATGCACGCGGCCCTTGATCTGCAACTCGGCGAGTAGGGTCGAGCGTTGTTTCTCTTCGGCCCAGATCCCCACCTGATACACGGTTTTGCCCACCACTTCGTCGGCGCGGTAGCCGGTGAGGCGACAGAAGCCGTCGTTGACCTCCAGATAACGCCCGGTGTCGCGCTCGGTGATGGTGATGGCATCGGGGCTGGAGTGGAACGCCTTGGCGAATTTTTCTTCGCTGGCCTTCAGCGCTGCTTCCGAGCGTTGTTGCTGGGTGATGTCGCGCAGGGTGGTGACGATGCACGGCTGGTCGCCGACGCTGATCTGCCGGCTGGAAATCACGCAGGTCAGCGACTGGCCGTCCTTGTGCTGGACGAGAATGGCCACGTTGCTCAGGCCTTGTTCGCGAATCACCCGTTCGATGCGTTGCAGGCTTTTCGCCGAGGCGTCCCACAGGCCGATTTCCTCGGCGGTGTGGCCAATCACATCGGCGGCGCTCCAGCCAAAGGTCTGGCTGAAGCTGGAATTGATCTCGATGAACTCCCCGGTTTCCTGGCGCGTGACGCAGATCGGATCGGGGCTGACCTGAAACAGCGTGGCGAATTTCTCTTCTGAAGCCACCAGCCGCTGTTCGCGTTCGACCTGATCGGTGATGTCCAGCAGCGTACCGGCCATGCGCAGCGGCGCGCCGTTGTCGTCGCGATAGAGACGCGCGCGGCTTTCCAGATAGCGCGAGCTGCCGTCGGGCAATTGCACGCGGTAGGTCAGTTGATAATTGCCGGCGGGGCCTTCGCGCAGGCTGCGGTAGGCGTCGCGCATGCTGTCGCGTTCCTCGCCCGGCACGCCTTCGAAAAACTCCTCGAATGATTCATGGAATGGAATCGGCTCCAGCCCGTGTAATTGCGCAGCGCGCGCCGAGCCGTAGAGCATGCCGCTGGGGATGTGCCAGTCCCAGGTGCCGAGTTGCGCCGAATCCAGCGCCAGGTCGAGGCGTTCCTGGCTGTCCTTCAAGGCCAGTTCGGCGGCTTTGCGTTCAGTGGTGTCGAGGAACGTGCTGAGCAGATAGGGCTGGCCTTCAAGCTCGACCTTCTGCGCGCTGAGGATGCCGTCGTGCACCTGGCCATTGCTGGCGCGGAACTGCACTTCCATGCTGATCAGCTCGCCCTTGGCTTTGGTTTTCTTCACCAGTTCGGCGCGTTGCTCGGGGTGCACCCACAAGCCCAGTTCCAGGGTGGTGCGGCCGATCGCGCTTTGCACCGGCCAGCCGAACAGGCTTTCGAAATACTGGTTGGCCTCGCTGATCAGACCGTCATCCTGACGGGTCAGCAAAACCATGTTCGGGCATAGGTGGAAAAGTGTCGCGAAACGTTTCTCCGAGCTGCTCAGGGCCTGCTCGCGCTGGCGCTGGTGGGTGATTTCGCGAATCACCCCGATCATTCGGGGCCGGCCGTTCTTGTCTGGCAGCAGGCTGCCGCTGATCTCCAGCCAGTGCAGGCTGCCGTCGGGCCAGCGGATGCGGTGATGCATCGCCTGCTCCAGTGGGGCGCCGGCGATCACCGCGTGGAAAGCGCGCACGGTTTTCGCGCGGTCTTCCGGCGGCAACAGGTCGAGGTATTCCAGGTCGGCAGGTAATGGCTGCCGTGGATCGAAACCGAATAACGCCTGAGTGCCCCGTGACCAGCTGATCTGCCCACGTTCGATGTCCCAATACCAGGCACCGAGCCGCGCGCCGTTGAGCGCGGCGAGCAATTGCGGCGCGCTTTCCCAGCTCTGCTCGGAATGGCGCGGATCAACAGCCTGGATTCGCGGCATCGGCGGAATTCGGTCAACAGATTTCGGCATTGTCAGCGGGCCTTGAGCTGAGTGGCGTGAGGCACAGGAGCGGCTCTATAGGAGTAGCACAAGTCAGGCCGGGATCCCTGGCCGATCGATCTGTGCATCCAGCAGGGCCATGAAGGCTCTTGCTGCATTCGATAGCGTCCGTTCGGTGTGCAAGATATAGCCTAGCTGGCGAGTGAGCTGTATGCCCGGCAATGCGATGCTTGCCACTTGTTCGTCGAGCATGGTGCGCGGCAGCACGCTCCAGGCCAGGCCAATGGAGACCATCATCTTTATGGTTTCCAGATAGTTGGTGCTCATGGCGATGTTCGGCGTCAGGCCCTGGGCTTCGAACAAACGCTGGACGATGTGGTGGGTAAACGTGTTTCCGCCGGGAAAAACCGCCGGATGGCCGGCGATGTCCGCCAGACTGACGGCACCGTTGTTGATGAGCGAATGCTCCGGGGCGACAACGAAATCCAGCGGGTCGTCCCATACCGGCGTGGCTTTGACCAGAGTATGCGGCTCTGGTGCGAGGGTGATGACCGCCAGTTCTGCGCGGCCGTGGAGAATTTCCTCGTAGGCCACTTCCGAATCGAGGAACTGAATATCCAGCGCAACCTGTGGGTAGCGGCGGGTGAACTCCCTTAATAGAGGCGGCAAGCGGTGCAGGCCGATGTGGTGACTGGTGGCCAGCGTCAGTCGACCGCTGACCTCGCCGGTCAGGTTGGTCAGGGCGCGGCGGGTGTCGTCGAGCACGTTGAGAATCTGATAAGCCCGTGGCAGCAGGGCACGACCGGCCTCGGTCAGGCCGACTTCACGGCCCAAGCGGTCGAACAGGCGCACCTTCAATTGCTGCTCAAGACCGGCGATGCGCTTGCTGATCGCCGGTTGGGTCAGATGAAGGCGTTCGCCGGCGCCGGAGAAGCTGCCGGTCTCGGCGATGGCAATAAAAGCGTTGAGGTTAGCCAAGTCCATGTCGCATTCCAGTTGGTTATCCAAAGCATAAAAAATATGAATTTGAGTTATTTAATCTAACCCCATAGGATCGGCCTCACAAGCCAAAGGGTTATTGATAAGCCCAAGGCATAGAAACAAGCTGATGAGGAACCGTCTGATGGCCGGCAAAACGCTCTACGACAAGCTCTGGGATTCGCATTTGGTCAAGCAGCGCGACGATGGCTCGGCGCTGATCTACATCGATCGTCACATCATCCACGAAGTGACTTCGCCGCAAGCTTTCGAAGGCTTGCGTCTGGCCGGGCGCAAGCCTTGGCGCATCGATGCCAACATTGCGACCCCGGACCACAACGTACCGACCACCCCGGAGCGCAAGGGCGGCATCGAAGCCATTGCCGATCAGGTTTCGCGTTTGCAGGTGCAGACTCTCGATGACAACTGCGATGAATACGGCATCGTCGAATTCAAGATGAACGACGTCCGTCAGGGCATCGTTCACGTGATCAGCCCGGAGCAGGGCGCGACCTTGCCGGGCATGACCGTGGTCTGCGGTGACTCGCACACCTCGACCCACGGCGCATTCGGTGCGTTGGCCCACGGCATCGGCACATCCGAGGTCGAGCACGTGCTCGCCACGCAGTGCCTGGTGGCCAAGAAAATGAAAAACATGCTGGTGCGCGTCGAAGGCCAATTGCCGTTCGGCGTGACCGCCAAGGACATCGTTCTCGCGGTGATCGGCAAGATCGGCACCGCCGGCGGTAACGGCCACGCCATCGAATTTGCCGGCAGCGCGATCCGCGATCTGTCCGTTGAAGGCCGCATGACCATCTGCAACATGTCCATCGAAGCCGGCGCCCGCGTCGGCCTGGTGGCGGCGGATCAGAAGACCATTGACTACGTCAAAGGTCGTCCATTCGCGCCGAAAGGCGAGCAGTGGGACATGGCCGTCGAAGCCTGGAAAGACCTGGTTTCCGATGCCGATGCCAAGTTCGACACCGTGGTCGAGCTCGACGCCGCGCAAATCAAGCCGCAAGTCAGCTGGGGCACTTCGCCTGAAATGGTCTTGGCCGTGGATCAGAATGTGCCGGATCCGGCCAAGGAAATGGATCTGGTCAAGCGCGACTCGATTGTCCGCGCCTTGAAATACATGGGTTTGACCGCCAATCAGGCGATCACCGACATTCAGCTTGATCGCGTGTTCATCGGTTCCTGCACCAACTCGCGCATCGAAGACTTGCGCGCCGCTGCGGTGATCGCCAAGGGCCGCAAGGTCGCCTCGACCATCAAGCAGGCGATCGTCGTGCCGGGCTCGGGTCTGGTCAAGGCGCAGGCCGAAGCTGAAGGGCTCGACAAGATTTTCCTCGAGGCCGGTTTCGAATGGCGCGAGCCGGGTTGTTCGATGTGTCTGGCGATGAACCCGGACCGTTTGGAGTCCGGCGAGCATTGCGCGTCGACTTCCAACCGTAACTTCGAAGGCCGTCAGGGCGCCGGTGGTCGTACCCACCTGGTCAGCCCGGCCATGGCGGCGGCGGCAGCAGTGAACGGCCGTTTCATTGACGTTCGTGAATTGATCTAAAAGGAGCGCAGCATGAAAGCTTTTATCCAGCACACTGGTCTTGTCGCGCCTCTGGATCGTGCCAACGTCGATACCGATCAGATCATTCCCAAGCAGTTCTTGAAGTCGATCAAGCGCACCGGCTTCGGTCCGAACCTGTTCGATGAGTGGCGTTATCTGGATGTCGGCCAGCCGTACCAGGACAACTCCAAGCGCCCGTTGAACAAGGATTTCGTCCTCAACGCCGAGCGTTATCAGGGTGCCAGCGTATTGCTCGCCCGCGAGAACTTCGGCTGCGGCTCGAGCCGTGAACACGCGCCGTGGGCGCTGGAAGAGTACGGTTTCCGCAGCATCATCGCGCCGAGTTACGCCGACATCTTCTTCAACAACAGTTTCAAGAACGGCCTGCTGCCGATCATCCTCAGCGATGCAGAAGTTGATGAACTGTTTAAGCAAGTTGAAGCCGAGCCGGGTTATCAATTGCAGGTCGACTTGCAAGCGCAGACCGTGACCCGCCCGGATGGCAAGGTGTACAGCTTCGAAATCGATGCGTTTCGCAAGCACTGCCTGCTCAATGGTCTTGACGATATCGGCCTGACCTTGCAGGACGGCGATGCGATTGCGACGTTCGAAGCCAAGCATCGGGTTAGTCAGCCGTGGTTGTTTCGCGACGCTTGATTCGGGATTGATGTAGTCAGGGCGGGCCTCTTCGCGAGCAGGCTCGCTCCCACAGGGAATGTATTTCAAATAACACTGCTTACAGGATGTGATCCATGACCAGCACCGCCCAGCACACCCAGGTCGTCCAGAAGCAATTCGGCGAACAGGCCGCCGCTTACCTGAGCAGCGCGGTTCACGCCCAAGGCAGCGAATTCGCGCTGCTACAGGCTGAACTGGCCGGGCAGGGCGAGGCTCGTGTGCTGGACTTGGGTTGCGGCGCAGGCCATGTCAGTTTCCACGTCGCTCCCTTGGTCAAGGAAGTGGTGGCTTACGACTTGTCGCAGCAAATGCTTGATGTGGTTGCCGGCGCTGCCGTCGATCGCGGCTTGAGCAACATCATTACCGTCAACGGCGCTGCCGAGCGCTTGCCGTTCGTCGATGGCGAGTTCGATTTTGTGTTTAGCCGGTACTCGGCGCATCACTGGAGCGACCTCGGTCTGGCCTTGCGCGAAGTGCGTCGGGTGCTGAAGCCGGGCGGGGTGGCAGCGTTCGTTGATGTGTTGTCACCGGGCAGTGCGTTGTTCGACACTTACCTGCAAAGCGTTGAAGTGCTGCGCGACACCAGCCACGTGCGCGACTACTCCGCCGCCGAGTGGCTGCGCCAGGTCAGCGAGGCCGGACTGCATGTGCGCAGAACCACCCGTCAGCGCCTGCGTCTGGAGTACAGCAGTTGGGTCGAGCGCATGCGCACACCTGACGTGATGCGCGCGGCGATCCGCCAGTTGCAGCAGTCGATGGGCAACGAAGTGCGTGAGTATTTTGAGATAGATGCCGACGGCTCGTTCAGTACCGATGTGATCGTACTGAAGGCTGAGCGATAAGAATTTTTCCCGGCGCGCCGTTCAGTGGCGCACCGCTTGAAGACACGAGGAAAGCATGAGCAAGCAGATTCTGATTCTCCCGGGTGACGGTATTGGTCCGGAAATCATGGCCGAAGCGGTCAAGGTGCTGGAATTGGCCAATGACAAGTACAGCCTGGGCTTCGAGCTGAGCCACGACGTGATCGGCGGCGCGGCCATCGACAAGCATGGCGTGCCGCTGGCCGACGAAACCCTTGATCGCGCCCGCGCTGCCGACGCCGTGCTGCTGGGCGCGGTCGGTGGCCCGAAATGGGACACCATCGAGCGTGACATCCGCCCTGAGCGCGGTCTGCTGAAAATCCGCGCGCAACTGGGCCTGTTCGGCAACTTGCGCCCGGCGATCCTCTATCCGCAACTGGCCGACGCGTCGAGCCTGAAACCGGAAATCGTTGCCGGTCTGGACATCCTCATTGTCCGTGAGCTGACCGGCGGCATTTACTTCGGCGCGCCGCGTGGCACCCGTACGCTGGACAACGGCGAGCGTCAGTCCTACGACACGCTGCCGTACAGCGAAAGCGAAATCCGCCGCATCGCCCGTGTCGGTTTCGACATGGCCATGGTTCGTGGCAAGAAGCTCTGCTCGGTGGACAAGGCCAACGTCCTGGCATCCAGCCAATTGTGGCGCGAAGTGGTCGAGCAAGTGGCCAAGGATTACCCGGAAGTCGAACTGAGCCACATGTACGTCGACAACGCCGCCATGCAGTTGGTGCGCGCACCCAAGCAGTTCGACGTGATCGTCACCGACAACATGTTCGGCGACATCCTCTCCGACGAAGCGTCGATGCTCACCGGTTCGATCGGCATGCTGCCGTCGGCCTCGCTGGACTCCAACAACAAGGGCATGTACGAGCCGTGCCACGGTTCGGCGCCGGACATTGCCGGTAAAGGCATTGCCAACCCGCTGGCGACGATCCTGTCGGTGTCGATGATGCTGCGTTACAGCTTCAATCTGCACGACGCTGCCGATGCCATCGAAAAAGCCGTCAGCGTCGTGCTCGATCAGGGCTTGCGCACCGGCGACATCCACTCGGCCGGTTGTACCAAAGTCGGTACGCAGGAAATGGGCGACGCAGTAGTCGCCGCGCTGCGGAATCTGTAATCTCTCGGGCCCGCTGCGAAATTCAATACAAAGCAGCGGCCCACTTTTCAAGAAGGTGTAGTTGCGATGAAACGTGTAGGTCTGATCGGTTGGCGCGGGATGGTCGGTTCCGTGCTCATGCAGCGGATGCTGGAAGAGCAGGATTTCGATCTTATCGAGCCGGTGTTTTTCACCACGTCCAATGTCGGTGGCCAAGGCCCGTCCGTGGGCAAGGACATTGCTCCGCTCAAGGACGCTTACAGCATTGACGAGCTGAAGACCCTCGACGTGATCCTGACCTGCCAGGGCGGCGACTACACCAGCGAAGTATTCCCGAAGCTGCGTGAAGCCGGCTGGCAGGGTTACTGGATCGACGCGGCGTCGAGCCTGCGCATGAACGATGACGCGGTGATCATTCTCGACCCGGTCAACCGCAAGGTCATCGACCAGCAACTGGACGCGGGCACCAAGAACTACATCGGCGGCAACTGCACCGTCAGCCTGATGCTGATGGGTCTGGGCGGTCTGTTCGAGGCCGGTCTGGTCGAATGGATGAGCGCCATGACCTATCAGGCGGCCTCCGGTGCCGGCGCGCAGAACATGCGTGAACTGATCAAGCAGATGGGCGCGACCCACGCCGCTGTCGCCGATCAACTGGCCGATCCGGCCAGCGCGATCCTCGACATCGACCGTCGCGTGGCCGAAGCCATGCGCAGCGACGCGTACCCGACCGAAAACTTCGGCGTACCGCTGGCCGGCAGCCTGATCCCGTGGATCGACAAGGAACTGCCGAACGGCCAGAGCCGCGAAGAGTGGAAGGCCCAGGCCGAGACCAACAAGATTCTCGGTCGCTTCAAGAGCCCGATCCCGGTCGACGGCATCTGCGTGCGCATCGGCGCCATGCGCTGCCACAGCCAGGCGCTGACCATCAAGCTGAACAAAGACGTACCGATCGCCGATATCGAAGGGCTGATCAGCCAGCACAACCCGTGGGTCAAGCTGGTACCGAACAACCGCGAGATCAGCATGCAGGAGCTGAGCCCGACCAAGGTCACCGGCACCCTGAATGTACCGGTCGGTCGTCTGCGCAAGCTGAACATGGGTTCGCAATTCGTCGGCGCCTTCACCGTCGGCGACCAACTGCTGTGGGGCGCGGCCGAACCGCTGCGCCGCATGCTGCGGATCCTGCTGGAGCGTTGATCGCTTGAAGCAATGAAAGAGCCCGTGCCTTGTGAGAGGTGCGGGTTTTTTTATGCGCAATGATCGTTCCCATGCTCCGCGTGGGAATGCATCCCGGGACGCTCTGCGTCCCTTCCGAAGCAGAACGCGGAGCGTCCGTTGAGGCATTCCCACGCAGAGCGTGGGAACGATCGGTACGGGCAGAAATTGCCTGTGCGCCACCCACCCGGTAAAGTGCCGCTCCCCCCGTTTTGCCAGAGGTAGCTCCATGACCCAGACTTTCGATATCGCCGTTATCGGCGCCACCGGTACTGTCGGCGAAACCCTCGTACAGATTCTCGAAGAGCGCGACTTCCCGGTCGGCAATCTGCACCTGCTGGCCAGCAGCGAATCGGCCGGCAGCTCGGTGCTTTTCCGCAACAAGAACGTCCGTGTGCGCGAGGTCGACGAGTTCGATTTCAGCAAGGTCAGACTGGTGTTCTTCGCCGCTGGCGCTGCGGTGTCGCTGAGCTACGCCGCTCGCGCCCATGCTGCCGGTTGCTCGTTGATCGACCTGTCTGGCGCCTTGCCTGCCGATCAGGCGCCACAAGTGGTGCCCGAAGCCAATGCCGATATTCTCGCCAGTCTGAAAAGCCCGTTCCAGGTCAGCAGCCCAAGCCCGTCGGCCACTACGCTTGCCGTGGTGCTGGCGCCGTTGCTCGATCTGCTCGATCTGCAATACATCAACGTCACCGCCAACCTGGCCGTTTCTGCGCAAGGTCGCGAGGCGGTCACCGAGCTCGCGCGGCAGACTGCCGAGCTGCTCAACATGCGTCCGCTGGAACCGACGTTCTTCGACCGGCAGATGGCGTTCAACCTGCTGGCACAAGTCGGTACGCCTGATGCGCAGGGCCACACGCTGCTGGAAAAACGATTGGTTCGAGAGCTGCGCCAGGTTCTGGCAAAACCTTTATTGAAGATTTCTGCCACTTGCGTTCAAGCCCCGGTGTTTTTTGGCGATAGCTTTAGCGTGACCTTGCAGTCAAGCAGCGCTGTCGACCTGGAAAAGGTCAACGCAGCGCTTGAGGCCGCACCGGGCATCGAGCTGGTCGAGGCTGGCGATTATCCGACCGCTGTCGGCGATGCGGTGGGTCAGGACGTGGTGTACGTCGGTCGCGTGCGCACGGGCGTCGACGACCCGGCGGAACTAAATCTTTGGCTGACGTCAGATAACGTACGCAAAGGCGCGGCGCTCAACGCCGTGCAACTGGCTGAGTTGTTGATAAAAGACCTGCTGTAAAAGATACTTGGCAACAATTTGTCGACTGATTCTAGGTGAGCGCTATGCTTGCCCGAAGCGCGTCGATGACGAGTCACCCTCCGGGACTTTCCGGGGCAGCACCGAAATGATCGCGCGCGGCGACCCCCGTCGTCGCGCGCAATGCCTTACGGCAGCGGTATTCAAAAGCTTCTCGCTGGCCGAGGAACGTTCAAACAAAGGATGAGGCTATGGTTCAAGTTCGCAAACTGGTGTTAGCAATAGCGGCCGCCTCGGCGCTGTCCTCCGGTATGGCGCATGCCCTCGGGCTCGGGGAGCTGACCCTGAAGTCGACCCTGAACCAGCCGTTGGTGGCTGAAATCGAGCTGCTCGACGTCAAGGATCTCACCGCCGCCGAGGTGGTGCCGAGCCTGGCTTCCCCTGAAGACTTCGCCAAGGCTGGCGTCGATCGGCAGGCCTTTCTCAATGATCTGACGTTCACCCCGGTACTCAACGCCAGCGGCAAAAGCGTGTTGCGCGTGACCTCGAGCCAACCGCTGTCGGAACCGATGGTGAAGTTCCTCGTGCAGGTGATGTGGCCCAATGGCCGCCTGCTGCGTGATTACAGCGTGCTGCTCGATCCGTCGAAGTTCTCGCCGCAGACCGCTGACGCCGCCGCGCAACCGGCGCCGTCGCAGACCATCACCGCGCCAACCACTGGCGCGACCCATCGCAATCAGTACACCACCACGCCGCGCGACACCCTGTGGGAAATCGCCGCGAAGGCGCGCAACGGTGGCTCGGTGCAGCAGACCATGCTGGCGATTCAGGCGCTCAATCCGAATGCCTTTATCGACGGCAACATCAACCGTCTGAAAACCGGCCAGGTGCTGCGTCTGCCTGACCCGGTACAAAGCACCGCGCTGCCGCAGTCGGCAGCCATTGCTGAAGTGGCGGCGCAGAACGAAGCCTGGCGTCAGGGCCGGCGTTATGCGGCCAAGCCTGGCACCGGTCAGCAGCAGTTGGATGCAACCAATCGCGGTCGTGGCAATACCGGTACAGCGGCCAACACTCAGGACAATCTGAGCCTGGTCTCGGCGGAAAGCGCCAAGCCCGGTGCGAAAGGCCCGGCCGGCGACGCCAAGGCGCTGAGCAACAAACTGGCAATCACCCAGGAAAACCTCGACACGACCCGTCGTGACAACGAGGAACTGAAAAGCCGCATGGCGGATCTGCAGAGCCAGTTGGACAAGCTGCAAAAGCTGATCGAGCTGAAGAACAATCAACTGGCGAAGATGCAGGCCGACGGCGCTGGTGCCGGCGCTGCGCCTGGCACCAACGGTGCTGTGCCGCCGGTGCCGGCGATCACTGCCGAACTGGCCGCAACACCGCCAGCCACTCCGGCCGACGCCGCAGCGGCTTCACCGACTCCAGAGTCGGCCATCGCGCCGCCAGCGGAAACCCCGGTTGAGCCAGTCGTCGAGCCGGTGGTCGAAACTACGCCGCCTGTTGCCGCCGATGACGACAAAGCCTTCAATGAACTGCTGACCAATCCGATCCTGCTCGGCCTGATCGGCGGCGGTGCGGTGGTTCTGCTGCTTCTGCTGTTGCTGCTGGCGCGCCGTCGCAAAGCCCAGCAGGAAGCCGAAAAGCACCTGCGCATGGCCCGCGCTCTGGCTGAAGAGCAAGAGTTCTCCGCTGAGCAGGAACTGCCGGAAAGCAGCTTCTCTGGCCTGGAAACCCCGGCAGCCAGCGTCAAACTCAATACGCCAGCTCCGGCACCTGCGCCAGCCCCTGCACCGGTCGTCACTCCGGTGGTGATGGCTGCGCCGATTGCCGCACCACTGGTGGCCCCGGCCGGCGAGCGATCGGATGACGTGCTCGACAAAGCGCAATCGCACATCAATGCCGGTCGCCTCAATCAAGCCGCCGCGCTGCTGGAAGAGGGCGTCAGCCTTGAGCCGGAACGCAGCGATCTGCGCCTGAAGCTGATGGAAGTCTACGGCCAGCAGGGCGATCGCGATGCGTTCGTTGCGCAAGAGCGTCAACTGGTGGCTAATGGCGATAACTTCGCCAAGGTCGAAGCACTGAAAAGCCGCTTCCCGGCCATGGCCGTGGTTGCTGCCGGTGGACTGGCGGCTGCCGCCGTCGCTGCCGAGCTGGACGCGCAGTACGTCAAGGAACTGCTGCAAGACGAGCCGCAAGCGCCCGAGACCGCCGCTGACGACCTCGACACCGCGTTCGATTTGAGCCTGGACGACCTCGACAACATCACCCCGGTCGATCCCGCGCCAGCGGTCGAGCCAGAAGCGCCTGTCGAGCTCGACGCATTTCCGGCCGAAGACGATCTGAGCTTCGCTTCGGTGCTGCAAGAGCAGACCGAGATGAAAGACAATCTCGACGATCTGTCGGACTTCGATCTGGACATGGATCTCGGCGCCGAACCATCGCCGGCCACGTTGGCTGAAGATGACTTCCTGCTGGATCTGGACGACGGCGTGAAGGACTTGCCGCCGGTCGAGACGCCGGTTGTCGCTGACGTGCCGCAGGACGATCTGGAGCTGCCAGCTGATTTCGACCTGTCGCTGGCGGACGAAATGGACAGCAACCCGGCTGCTGAGCCGGATGCCTTCTCGGCCGAGCTGGACGACGTCAATGCCGAGCTGGATCGCCTGTCGCAAAGCATGGCCGAGCCGAGCTTCACCGAAGCGGACGCGGCGATGGGTGACGATCTGGGCGAAGACGATTTCGACTTCCTCGCCGGCACCGACGAAGCAGCGACCAAACTCGATCTGGCCCAGGCCTACATCGACATGGGCGACGCCGACGGTGCCCGTGACATCCTCAACGAAGTGTTGACCGAGGGTGACGAGAAGCAGCGGGGCGAGGCCAAGGAAATGCTTTCCAACCTGGCGTAAGTTCAGCGGTAAACAACAAGCGGCAGCCCGGTGGGGCTGCCGTTTTTGTTTGTGCCGGATGAAGGGTTGTGAGTGCCGTCGTCATCGCTGGCAAGCCAGCTCCCACAGGTTGGGTGCACGCCGCAAATCAATGTGGGAGCTGGCTGACAGAGAACCTCTGGCATCCCCGGCCCACCGCCTTATAA
>NZ_JASCPT010000095.1:0-20948 GCF_029959775.1 Pseudomonas sp. PS01270
GATTTATCCCCGCTGGGTCGCGAAGCGGCCCCGCTCTAAAAATCAAAAGCGGGACTGCTACGCAGCCCAGCGGGGATAAATCCCCTCGCCACAACTGTGTTCACAGCAGAACAAGAGTGCGATTCAGAGCATCGGTCTCGCCGCCGCCACAGCCACCAACACCAACCCGACCAGCAGATTGAGCCCCACCACCCGGCGAATCCGCCCCAGCACCGCCGCACCCGCCGGCCAATCCTTCGCCTCAACCGCCTTGCGCAACTCTGGCAGCATCAACCCCTGAATGCGGATGAACAGTGCCGTCATCACCACATACAAACCGATCATCACCTGCACGTACTTCGGCGCGGTTTCAAATCCGACCTGCTGCAGATGCAGCATGCCCACGCCGCTGATCGGCAACAGGGTCACGGCGACCCAAACCCAACGGAAAAAACCTTGAAACACTTCCACCCACAGGGTCAGGCGGGCGGGGCCGTCCAGAGCCTTCACAGCCGCAGGGCGCAAGACCATCCAGGCGAAAAACATGCCGCCGACCCACACCAGAGCGGCAAGGACATGCAGGGGGTAAACGAGGCTAAAAGGTGTCATTCGGGCACTCCGTTCTGCGCAGGATCGATTAGGCAGGTATGATAGCCGCCGAACCAAACTACTGAAAATTTATCCAGCGTTTCCAGCGCCCGACACTCAATGATCAGCACTGAACTCAAAACCACGATCCAGGGCGCTTATTCGCGTTTTCTAGAGGCCAAGAGCCTCAAGCCGCGTTACGGCCAGCGCCTGATGATCGCCGAAATCGCCAAGGTCCTCGGGGATATCGGCACCGATGACGAAGGCCGGCGCAGTGGCGACCCCGCGATCGTCGCGGTGGAAGCCGGCACCGGTACCGGCAAGACCGTGGCCTACAGCCTGGCGGCGATCCCTACGGCGAAACTTGCCGGCAAACGTCTGGTGATCGCCACCGCGACCGTCGCCCTGCAAGAGCAGATCGTCTACAAGGATCTGCCTGACCTGATGCGCAACAGCGGGCTGAATTTCAGCTTCGCCCTGGCCAAGGGCCGTGGCCGCTACATGTGTCTGTCCAAGCTCGACATGCTGTTGCAGGAAGGCCACGCGCAGACCGCCACCGCGCAGTTGTTCGAGGAAGAAGGCTTCAAGATCGAAGTCGACGAGGCCAGTCAGAAGCTGTTCACCAGCATGATCGAAAAGCTCGCCGGCAATAAATGGGACGGCGACCGCGACAGCTGGCCTAACGCGCTGGAAGACGCCGACTGGGCGCGCCTGACCACCGATCACAGCCAGTGCACCAACCGTCATTGCCCGAACTTCGGCCAGTGCGCCTTCTACAAAGCTCGCGAAGGCATGGGCAAGGTCGATGTGATCGTCACCAACCACGACATGGTCCTGGCGGATCTGGCGTTGGGCGGCGGCGCCGTGCTGCCGGACCCGCGCGACACCATTTACGTGTTCGACGAAGGTCACCATTTGCCGGACAAGGCCATCGGCCACTTCGCTCACTACACGCGCCTGCGCTCCACCGCCGACTGGCTGGAAACCACCGCCAAGAACCTCACCAAGCTGCTGGCCCAGCATCCGCTGCCGGGCGATCTCGGCAAGCTGATCGAGCAGGTGCCGGAGCTGGCGCGGGAGATCAAGACCCAGCAGCAGTTCATGTTCACCGCGTGCGAGCAGATCGCCGATTTCAAGCCCGGCGAAGACGTCGAAGGCCGCGAGCGCCCGCGTCATCGCTTTGTCGGCGGGGTGATTCCCGAGGACATGCGCGAGATGGGCATCGAGCTGAAAAAAGGCTATTCGCGCCTTAACGATCTGTTCCAGCGCCTGACCGACCTGCTCAAGGAAGGCATGGACGGTGAGGTCAATATCGGCATCGCCAGCAATCAGGCCGAAGAATGGTATCCGCTGTTCGGCAGCCTGCTGTCCCGCGCTTCCGGCAACTGGGAATTGTGGACCGCGTTCACCGCCGAAGACCCGGAAGACAGCCCGCCCATGGCCCGCTGGCTGACCCTGGCCGAAAGCGGTTCGCTGTTCGACATCGAGGTCAACGCCAGCCCGATTCTGGCGGCGGAAACCTTGCGTCGCAGTTTGTGGAATGTCGCTTACGGCTGCCTGGTGACCTCGGCGACGCTGACGGCGCTGGGCACTTTCGACCGTTTCCGCATGCGCGCCGGTCTGCCGAAAAAAGCTGTCACGGCGGTGGTGCCGAGCCCGTTCCATCATGCCGATGCCGGCGTGCTGCGCGTGCCGGATCTGAAGGCCGACCCGCGCGATGCCGCCGCCCACACGGCGGCGATCATTCGCGAACTGCCGGACCTGGTCGAAGGGTCGCGTGGCACGCTGGTGCTGTTCTCCTCGCGCAAGCAAATGCAGGACGTGTTCGACGGTCTCGACCGCGACTGGCGCAAGCAAGTGTTCATTCAGGGCAATCTGTCGAAACAGGAAACCCTCAACAAGCACAAGGCGCGGGTCGATGGCGGTGATTCCAGCGTGCTGTTCGGCCTTGCCAGTTTTGCCGAGGGTGTCGATTTGCCGGGTGCCTACTGTGAGCACGTGGTGATTGCCAAGATTCCGTTCTCGGTGCCCGATGATCCGGTTGAGGCCGCGTTGTCGGAGTGGATCGAGGCGCGTGGCGGCAATCCGTTCATGGAAATCTCCGTGCCCGATGCCTCGCTGAAACTGGTTCAGGCCTGCGGGCGTCTGCTGCGCACCGAAGAAGACCGCGGCACCATCACCTTGCTCGACCGGCGTCTGGTCACCCAGCGCTACGGCAAGGCGATCCTCAATGCGTTGCCTCCTTTCCGTCGTGAAATATCCTGAGACACGGGTGGGCCGATTGGCCCGCCGCGTTGTCTATCTCTCTGCCACCGCTTTTCCACTGGCCTTGACTGGTCGTTAGGGAGAACTCCGTTCTTATGATCCGCCGTTCGTTGCCCGCTGTTTTCGCCTTGATCTTTGCCGCGCCGTTGCTGGCGGCCCCTGCCGGTCAGCAGACGCTGTTCAACTTTGTACGCCCGGCCGACGTGGTCAAGGTCGCCACGGAAAACGCCGACCTGCCGCAGGCCAATGCCGAACAGACCGCCGAAGGCGAAGTGCTGCGCCGGGTGACATTCAACCCGGTCGCGCGGCCGACCTTGCGCCTGACACCCCAAACCGGTGCCTGGGACTGGTCGCAGTCCGGCATGATGACTTTGCGTCTGCAGAGTGCGATGAACTGGGCGGTGACGGTTTATGTGCAGATCCAGAGCAACGATGGCCGCACCCTGGTCAGCCGCGTCGATCTGCCGGCCGGCCCCGCGCAGACCTTGCTGGTGCCGCTGGTGGCTTCGACGCCGCTGAGCCAAGGCATGAAAGCCGGGCCACCGATGCCGATGACCGTCGATGGCCAACGCATCCTGCTGGCCAGCAGCACGGGCGAGATCGACCGCAGCCAAGTGGTTTCGGTGAGTCTGTCGCTGGATCAGCCGAAAGTTGCGCAGAGCCTGTTGCTCGAGCGGTTCGGCGTGCAGGACGGCGAATCGGTGACGCGGGCGGTGTACGGCAATCTGGTCGACGCCTACGGTCAGTCAACCCGTAGTAAATGGCCGGAAAAAGTCAGCAGCGACGAACAACTGAAAAGCGCCGCCAGCAAAGAGCAGCAACAGCTGAATACGTGGCTGGCCGAGCGTGAAAAGGCTTCGCTGGACAAGTTCGGCGGCTGGAACAAAGGCCCGGCGTTCAAGGCCAGCGGCTTCTTCCGCACGGAAAAACGCGATGGCCGCTGGTATCTGGTGACCCCTGAAGGCCACCCGTTCTATTCGCTGGGCGTCAACACCGTCAGCCCGCAAGTCAACCAGACCTACGTGGCTGGTCGTGAGTACATGTTCGAATCGTTGCCGAAGAACGACGACCCGCTGGCCGCGCATTTTGGCGAGGGTGACAACCGTGGCGGCAATGGCGCCGACCAGGGGCGTGGCTACGGCAACGGCCGCTGGTACGACTTCTATGGCGCCAATCTGCAACGCCTGTACGGCGAACCGTGCAAGGCGGACAGCGACAACAAGGCCGGGATTGCCGAAGCGGCGAAGGCGGGCGCGGCTGAGGCCGGCTCGGTGCAGGCTGCTGAGACTGCAGCGGTGCCTGCCGAGCCGAAATCCGGTATTGCCGAAGCGGCGCAGACCGATGCGGTGCAAGCGTCCAGCGAGGAAACCGCCCCGTGCAAAGCCACAATTGATGAAGAACGCTGGACCCGCCATACCCTCGATCGGCTGCAAGCCTGGGGCTTCAACACAGTGGGCAACTGGAGCGCGGCGTCGCTGGCTGATGCTGAGCGCGTGCCGTACACCTTGCCGCTGTCGATCGTCGGCGATTACACCAGCATCAGCACCGGCAGCGATTGGTGGGGCGGCATGCCGGATCCGTTCGATCCGCGTTTCGCCATGGCCACCGAGCGCGCCGTGGCCATCGCCGCCCGCGATCACCGTGACGACCCCTGGCTGATCGGTTATTACGCCGACAACGAACTGGCCTGGGCTGGCCCTGGCGACGATCCAAAGGCTCGCTACGCGCTGGCCTACGGCACGTTGAAAATGACCACCGACGTGCCGGCCAAACGCGCCTTTCTCAAGCAATTGCGCGACAAGTACCGCAATCAGGCCGGACTGTCCAAGGCCTGGGGCATTGAGTTGCCGGCGTGGGAGTTGATGGAAGATCCGGGCTTCGTGCCGCCACTGCCGAACCCGGAGCATCCGGAGATCGAAGCGGATTTCAAATACTTCCAGAAGGTCTTCGCCGATACCTATTTCAAGACCATTTCCGATTCGCTGAAGTGGCACGCGCCGAACCAGATGCTCCTGGGCGGTCGTTTCGCCACCAGTACGCCTGAAGCCGTGGCCTCCTGTGCGCAGTACTGCGATGTGTTGAGCTTCAACATGTACACGCTCAAGCCGCAGGACGGCTATGACTTCGCCGCGCTGGCAGCGCTGGACAAACCGGTGCTGATCACTGAATTCAACTTCGGCTCGGCCGACCGGGGCCCGTTCTGGGGCGGCGTGACGCAATTGGCCAAGGAAGAAGATCGCGGTCCGGCTTATGCCAACTTCCTCAAACAGGCGCTGAGCGAACCGTCGATTGTCGGCGTGCACTGGTTCCAGTATCTCGACCAACCGGTGACCGGGCGCCTGCTCGATGGCGAGAACGGCCATTTCGGTCTGGTCGGGGTTACAGACCTGCCGTATCAGGGCTTTGTCGAGGCGGTGCGTAAAAGCAATCTGCAGGCGCTGGAGCAGTTGGGCAAGGAGGCGCAGAAAACCCCGGCGGCGGAAGTGGAAGGCGGGCGCAAGGCCGAGGCTGGCAAAGTGTCGGGGGCTGCACAGGCGGGTGGGCATTCGGGGAATGGTCACTAGGTTTCAGACCGCGTTATCGTTCTTCGCGAGCAGGCTCGCGAAGGGATCACCATAAATTGCCGATCAACCGTCTGGCCCGCGCCTGTTCCCAAATCCCTCAAGGGCTGGAACAATGCGGGCCACTTTGTAGAGCGTTTTCGCGGGGGAGTTGCGGGTGCAGATTCAGGGACATTACGAGCTTCAATTCGAAGCGGTGCGCGAGGCTTTCGCCGCACTGTTCGACGATCCCCAGGAACGCGGCGCAGCCCTGTGCATCAAGGTCGGTGGAGAAACCGTCCTCGACCTCTGGTCCGGTACTGCCGACAAGGACGGCGCCGAGGCTTGGCACAGCGACACCATCGCCAACCTGTTCTCCTGCACCAAGACCTTCACCGCCGTTACCGCGCTGCAACTGGTGGCCGAAGGCAAGTTGCAACTCGATGCCCCGGTTGCCCGCTACTGGCCGGAATTCGCCGCCGCCGGCAAAGAATCCGTCACCCTGCGCCAATTGCTTTGCCATCAGGCCGGCCTGCCGGCGCTGCGCGAACTGCTCGCGCCTGAAGCCCTTTACGACTGGCAAACCATGGTCGACGCCCTCGCGGCCGAAGCGCCATGGTGGACTCCGGGCACCGGTCACGGTTATGCCGCGATCACCTACGGCTGGCTGGTCGGCGAATTGCTGCGCCGCGCCGACGGTCGTGGGCCGGGCGAGTCGATCGTCGCTCGGGTCGCCAAACCGTTGGGCCTGGATTTCCATGTGGGCCTGGCCGACGAAGAGTTTCACCGCGTGGCGCACATCGCCCGTGGCAAGGGCAACGCCGGCGACGCTGCGGCGCAGCGCCTGCTGCAAGTGACTATGCGCGAACCGACTGCCATGACTACTCGCGCCTTCACCAATCCGCCGTCCGTGCTGACCAGCACCAACAAGCCGGAATGGCGACGCATGCAGCAACCGGCGGCCAACGGCCACGGTAACGCGCGCAGTCTCGCCGGGTTCTATGCCGGCCTGCTCGATGGCAGCCTGCTCGAAAGCGAGATGCTCGAAGAGCTGACCCGCGAGCACAGCCTTGGCGATGACAAGACCTTGCTCACGCGCACCCGTTTCGGCCTCGGCTGCATGCTCGATCAACCGGACGTGGCCAACGCCACCTATGGCCTCGGCCCCCGCGCGTTCGGCCATCCGGGAGCAGGCGGCTCGATCGGTTTTGCTGATCCTGAGCACGATGTGGCTTTCGGTTTCGTGACAAATACCCTGGGGCCTTACGTTTTGATGGATCCGCGCGCGCAAAAGCTGGCGCGGGTGCTTGCCACTTGTCTGTAAAGCTTCAACAGAGGTTCCAGGGTCGGAACCTCGAAGGGATTTTCGTTTCAAAACGGCTGTTTATCCGGGCGAAAGTGCTCTGATTTTTCATTACTTCATTTTGTGGATTTTCAATGTCATCTAAAAAGACCCTCGCCCTGGCCCTGTGTGTAGCGATCACCGGTTGCGCACAGACTCCGAAAAACGATGCAGATGGCGGCAGTTGGTGGCCATTCGGTTCTTCCGACAAAGTCACGGCCAAAGATTCGACTTCGGCTCCAGCTCCTTTGAAACCTGCGGCGACCGCGCCAGTGGCCAAGGCTGAGAGCAGCAACCCGTGGTACTGGCCGTTCGGTTCCAGCGATGAAGCGGTCAAGGCTGATCTGAAAGCCGAGGTCAAACCTGAAGCCAAACCGGTCGAGGTGGCCAAAGCCGAGGCGCAGTCCAATGGCAAATGGTGGTGGCCGTTCGGCGGCAAGGACCAGCCAACCGCCAAAGCCGTGCCGATGCCGGATCCGAAGGTTACTCAGGCCTGGCTCGACGACTACGAGCCGCGTCTGCGTGAAGCGGTGAAGGACAGCAATCTGCAACTCGAGCGTCGCGACAATGTGCTGGTAGTGACGGCGCCGGTCGAAGGCTCGTTCAATCCGGACCGCCCGGCGATGCTGCTGCCGGTCACCCTTGGCCCGTTCACTCGCGTAGCGAAAATCCTTGAAGCCGACCCGAAAACCGCAGTGCTGGTGCTTGGTCACAGCGATACCAGCGGTGCTGCGCCGGCCAACGTCAAACTGAGCCAGGAGCGTGCGCAATCGGTGGCGGCGATCTTCCGCCTCAGCGGCTTGCAGCGTGATCGCCTGATGCTGCGCGGCATGGGTTCCGAAGCGCCGCGTGCGGCCAACGACAGCGTTGAAGGCCGTGCCTTGAACCGTCGTGTCGAGCTGCTGGTGACTCCGCAGAACACCATGGTTGCACTGCTGAGCAAATACAACATGCCGGCGCCGAAACCTGTAACGATGGTCGCCGCGCAAGACGTCAAGCCAGTGGCCAAACCGGTTACCCCGGCGCCTGCGGCGAAAAAAGCCGCTGTGCCGGCGGCGAAAAAGGCGCCAGCCAAGAAAACCGCCGCCAAGGCTCCTGCGAAGAAGGCACCGGCCAAGGCTCCAGCGAAAAAAACTGCACCAGCCAAAGCCGCCGCGACCGACAAGAAAGTCGCCGCAGCCGACGCCGCCAAGAAGTGATCCGCTAACGAAAAGGAATCCGCCATGACCCAGGCTTTGGCCGATATGCGTCGCGACTACACCCGTGACGGTTTGACCGAGGCGCAAGCCCCGGCCGAGCCGTTTGCGCTGTTTCACCAGTGGTTCGCCGATGCGGTGAAAACCGAGCAGGCGCCGGTGGAAGCCAATGCCATGACTCTGGCCACGGTCGATGCCGACGGTCGTCCGCATTGCCGCATTCTGTTGCTCAAGGGCCTGGACGAGCAGGGCTTCACGTTCTTCACCAACTACGACAGCGCCAAGGGCCAGCATCTGGCGGCCAACCCGTTTGCCGCCATGACCTTCTTCTGGCCAGCCCTGGAGCGCCAGGTGCGCATCGAAGGGCGCGTGGTCAAGGTCACGCCGCAAGAGTCCGACGCGTATTATCAGGTGCGTCCGCTGGGCAGCCGCCTCGGCGCCTGGGCCTCGCCGCAGAGCCGAGTCATCAACGGTCGTGGCGAACTGGAAGATTTGCTCAAGGCCACCGAGCAACGCTTCAGCGACAGCCAGCCGCACTGCCCGGAACATTGGGGTGGTTACCGCTTGTTGCCCGAGCGCATCGAGTTCTGGCAGGGCCGTCCGAGCCGCCTGCACGATCGCCTCAACTACCGCCTCCAGGGCGCCGAGTGGATTCTGGAACGACTGGCACCCTGAGCAGTCTACCAAGCGAGATAAACGCGGATGGCGCAGGATCGCTGATTTGACGCTACCTTGAGTGGACGCTCGCGGGCATCTGTACC
The DNA here is from genome assembly GCF_029959775.1 of Pseudomonas sp. PS01270. NCBI lineage: Bacteria > Pseudomonadati > Pseudomonadota > Gammaproteobacteria > Pseudomonadales > Pseudomonadaceae > Pseudomonas > Pseudomonas sp. PS01270. The sequence continues at coordinate 8,672 of NZ_JASCPT010000095.1, forward strand.
AGGCCTGAATGGAAGCCAATTTTATCCGGATGGTGTCGTGACAGGCGCCAGGCCACGGGGTTTAATGAACACATGTTCTTTTGGAGTTGATGCTATGCGTAAGTCTGTTCTGCTGGTTGCTTCTTTTTCGACGATGGCGATGTTGCTGACCGGCTGCCAATCGAGCCTCACCGGCGACTCCTACTCCCGTGACGAAGCGCGTCGTGTGCAGACGATTCGCATGGGCACCATCGAATCCCTGCGCCCGGTAAAAATCGAAGGCACCAAGACCCCGATCGGCGGCGCAGCAGGCGCAGTGGTCGGCGGCGTCGGCGGCAGTGCTATCGGCGGCGGCAAGGGCAGCATCGTTGCTGCGGTCATCGGCGCAGTGGCCGGCGGCCTGCTTGGCTCGGCCACCGAAGAAGGCCTGACCCGCACCCAAGGCGTGGAAATCACTGTCCGCGAAGACGACGGCAGCATGCGCGCCTATGTGCAGCAGGTTCAGGAGAATGAAGTATTCCGCGTTGGCGAGCGGGTACGGATCTCCACCGTTGGCGGAACCAGCCGCGTTTCGCACTAAGCGGGAAGCTGGGTAAAAGAAAACCCCGATCAGGTGACTGGTCGGGGTTTTTCTTTGTTTGTGAATTGCTCATTCAGTATGTGGAGCAGGTGCCCATGAAGTATTCGAGGCCCTTTGGAAAACTGACGTTGAGCAGGGTTTCCAATGCGGTTACCTGATCCTGAGTCAACAACAGCTCGCCGGGTTCCACCTCATCCAAGGGCTTGGATTCAATGAGCTGGGCCACTTTTTCATTCATCTCGCTGCCTGTGATATCCAGCTCGAATTGCAAGGAGTCGTCTTGGGCTTCGTCAGGGAAAAAACCGGTAACTAAAAGAAAGTGCATGGAGCTAATACTTCCGGGGCTGTTAGCCGTAGTCAAACGAAATTTGATAGTCGTGAACTCTCAAATCGATTTGATGTTGAAAATACGGCTGAATGGTGGCGAGCCAATTTTGAGCGACGTTGAAACTGCCATTGTTGATGTTGTCCGCGGCGGGAATCCCCAAGGCGTTTAACACTGACTCGTCACCACCCAGGTCTTTTGACGACTCTTCCCCCTGAAACTCCAAGGTTGCTGTGTCGTACCATTCCAATCTCAGTTCCAGTCCCATCTACCATTGATCCCGGTAAACGAACGATACCTGATAGTCGTAAGAAGAAAACTGAATGGAATGCTGGAAGTGGGGCTGGAGAGTCTTGATCCAATCGGCTTTTACATCAAATCCGCCGTTATTGAAGCTTTTCGACGGTAGGCCTAATGCTTCCATTAATGAGCCGTCCTCGCCAAAATCTTTCGACAGTTCCTCCCCCTCACCCAGTTCGGTTTGTTGGTCGTACCATTCGAGTCTGGCTTTGAGTCCCATGTAATCCTCATAAATATTTTTTAATACCACGGTTTTTTTTGGGTGGATCTATCTGTTCACCAGTTCTGTGGTCGTAAGAGCCTAAATGGCTGCCATCACTTGCGCGGTAGGCTTCAAGCTCGCCATGTAGATAGTCCCATTCATAGATTATTCGGCCTTTTGCGTTGATCCAGCGATCCCTAAGCCCACCGTTGAACGGTGTTTTCTTTTTCGCTCTTCTTAAATCGGGAAAGGCTGTGATATCCGACGTTTCGGGAGCGGGGTGATAGGTATGTCCCGCTTCAGCGGTGCCTTTCGCAGAGCTGACAACGATATAAATCGGTTTTACACCCGAGTCTGCGGGAAACACCAGAATGAAATCTTTGTACTCCGGCGGATAAACCGGATTCACCAGTATCCCGTCCGCCGCCTTCGTCGGTGGATACACCCAGATATGCGGTGCCTGCGGTGCGGCCTCCAGTGCTGGAATGCCGAGAATGTCCGAGCCATCCACCGCCGGGGTCCAGAGCAGTTCGACGCCTTCACCCAGATAGGCAACGAACCGGTCGCCGCGCGCAATGAACTGCACGACATCGACCATTTCCCAATCGCGGTTCTTACCGGTGTAGAAACCGTAACCCTTGAGGCTGCCATCGGCCTGTTGCTCGACGCGCAGGCGCACGCGGGTTCGAGCTTGTTTGAGTGTGTTCAGTTGCTCGTCGGTATAGAGCGCGCTGTCGCCCAGGCTTGACGGCATCAGCAGCGCAACCAGCCCCAGCAAGGGCGCAGCCACCGCACTGGAGACGAGCGCAGGCAGCGCTTCAATAGCCGAGCCTGCCAAGGCCAGACTGCCGAACCCGACCGGGATGGCGTTGGCGCTGATTTTCTTGAGAGGAATGCCGCCGCTTTCGTCGACTTCGCGCGCGCCGAGCAGAATCAGCTCGCCGTAATCCTTCAGGCTGTCGGTCGGCACCATGCCGGAAGGATTGCTGTAATCGATAATCGCATCCGGCAGCTTGCAGGACTTGGCGAATACACAGCCGGCACGCACGGCTTCAGGTTTTTTCGCCGCCACTTCACGGCTGCGCTCGAACGCCTCCTGCCGCGCCAGCATCGCGTCGTAAGCGTTTTGCCCGGCTTCGCGCTCGGCCAGTTCTGCGGCCGTCATATACCGCCAGGTAACGTGATGTCCGTCGCCCTCCGGCGGGTTTTGCACCCGGGGAATGTCCTTGTTCCGCGCCACTGATCGTCCCTTCGTTCATCATCGACAGCCCCTCGAGAAGGGGCCGCACGACGTTATCGAAGCGGGGAAAGTGTGGCTGTAGGACGGGTCGCTAATGACGTGGGGATTGTTCGCTGCGTAACTGTAAGGCGAGGAATCTGTGGCGAGGGGCAAGCTCCCTCGCCACAGGGGTTATTGCAGTTGTGAATTCTTGCGACTCGCCGCCGCCGTCACCGCATAACCAATCACCGCCGCGAGGATCGAGCCGGTTAGGATGCCCATGCGATCCATGCCGGCGTAATCACTCACGCCCGGTTCGAAGGCCAGCGAGCCGACGAACAGGCTCATGGTGAAGCCTATGCCGCAGAGGATCGCGACGCCGAGGACCTGGCCCCAGTTGGCGCCTTGGGGCAGGGCGGCGATGCCGATCTTGACCGCCAGCCAGGTCAGGCCGAACACGCCGATGGTCTTGCCCAGCAGCAGGCCGATGGCGATGCCCATCGGTACGTCGTGGGTGAAGCTTTCGACGGTGACGCCGCTCAGCGACAGGCCAGCGTTGGCGAAGGCGAACAGCGGCAGGATGCCGTAGGCGACCCAGGGGTGCAGCGCGTGTTCGAGGGTCAGCAGCGGCGACGACTCGGCGTTTTTCGTGCGCAGGGGAATGCAGAAAGCCAGGGTCACGCCGGCCAGTGTCGCGTGGACACCGCTCTTGAGTACGCAGACCCAGAGGATCAGGCCGATGATCATGTACGGCCCGAGCTTGACCACGCCGAGCCGGTTCATCGCCACCAGCGCGGCAATGCACGCAGCCGCCAGGCCAAGGGACAGGGTCGAGAGTTCGCCGGAATAGAAGATTGCGATGATGACGATGGCGCCGAGGTCATCGATGATCGCCAGGGTCATCAGGAACAGTTTCAGCGACACCGGCACGCGTTTGCCGAGCAGCGCCAGTACGCCGAGGGCGAAGGCGATGTCGGTGGCGGTCGGAATGGCCCAGCCACTCAGGGCGGCGGGGTTGTCGCGATTGAGGAACCAGTAGATCAGCGCCGGCACCAGCATGCCGCCGATCGCCGCTGCGCCGGGCAGGACGATTTGCGAAGGCTTGGACAATTGGCCGTCGAGCACTTCGCGTTTCACTTCCAGGCCGATCAGCAGGAAGAACATCGCCATCAGGCCGTCGTTGATCCACAGCAGCAGGGGTTTGGCGATTTTCAACGCACCGATCTGCGCCACCACAGGAGTGTCGAGCAGGCCGGTGTACAGCCACGACAGCGGTGAGTTGTTGATGATCAGCGCGAGAACGGCTGCGGCGATCAATAGCAGACCGCTGGCGGCTTCCAACTGAAAGAAACGCGTGAAAGTGCTACGCAGAGGCAAGGTCGCTCTCCATCGAATCAAGAAAAAGGTGAAACACCCTAACCCGTACCGTTAGTTGTTAAAACAAAAGTTATATTCTTTTTTGTTATATGTCGTTACAGGCTGTCTGGTACGGGCAGCACTGAGCCTAGCAGTTGCCTGACACATTGAGACTCAGCTGTATCTTTGCCGCCTGCGGGATTTTTTCTAAGCTTGCAGCAGACCTTTTTCAGAAGACCGATCTTCTGGCTGATTCAGCGAGAACCGAAACCATGAGCGACAACCGACAGTGGGCCCGCGAAGCCATCCGCATCATCGAGGCGGACTTCCAGCGCAGCGCCGACACCCACCTGATCCCTTTGCCGCTGCCCGGTTTTGCCGGCATCGAGTTGTATTTCAAGGACGAATCCAGCCACCCGACCGGCAGTCTCAAGCATCGCCTGGCCCGTTCGCTGTTCCTCTACGCGCTGTGCAACGGCTGGCTGAAGCCCGGCGCGCCGGTGATCGAGGCATCCAGCGGCTCGACGGCGATTTCCGAAGCGTATTTCGCGCGCATGCTCGGTTTGCCGTTTATCGCGGTGATGCCGGCGACCACTTCGAAAGAGAAGATTGCCCAGATTGCCTTCTACGGTGGCCAGAGCCATCTGGTGCAGGATCCGACGCAGATCTACGCCGAATCCGAGCGCCTGGCCCGCGAGCATGGCGGTCACTTCATCGATCAGTTCACTTACGCTGAACGCGCCACCGACTGGCGAGCGAACAACAACATCGCCGAGTCGATCTTCCAGCAGATGCGCTACGAAAAACACCCTGAACCGACCTGGCTGATTTCCAGCCCCGGCACCGGCGGCACCACCGCGACCCTCGGCCGCTACGTGCGCTATCGCCAGCACTGCACCCGCGTGTTGTGTGCCGATGCCGAGCGTTCGGTGTTCTTCGATTTTTACCAGACCGGAGATGCCAGCCTGCGCCTGGACTGCGGCTCGCGCATAGAAGGCATTGGCCGGCCTCGGGTGGAAGCGTCGTTCCTGCCCAAGGTGATCGATGCGATGGTCAAGGTGCCGGACGCCCTGTCCCTGGCGGCCATGCATTATCTGGCGCAGCGTTTGGGGCGGCATGTCGGTGGATCGAGCGGGACCAATCTGATCGGTGCGCTGATGGCGGCGCAGCAGATGAAAGCGGCGGGGCAGTCGGGGTCGATCGTGGCGATCCTGTGCGATGGCGGCGAGCGTTATGCCGACACTTATTACGACCAGGAATGGTTGAAAGCGCAGGGTTACGAACTGGGTGAGTTGATTGCAGCAGTGGCGGCGAGTGCCGAGCGCGGGGAGGCGCTGCCGACCTCGGTGCTGCGCGCGAATATCTAAAGCTGAACGCAGAAACCACTGTGGGAGCGAGCTTGCTCGCGAATGCGGAGTCACATTCAACATCTTCGTTGATTGACAGGCCGCTTTCGCGAGCAAGCTCGCTCCCACAGGGTTTGTGTTGTGTCAGCTTATGCGGATCAGGCTTCCAGGCCGAGGATATCGCGAGCCACTGCCTCGGCAATGCGAATCCCGTCGACACCCGCCGAGAGAATCCCGCCGGCATAGCCCGCGCCTTCTCCGGCCGGGAACAGGCCTTTGACGTTCATGCTCTGCAGCGACTCGTTGCGGGTGATGCGCAGCGGCGATGAAGTGCGGGTCTCGATTCCGGTCAGCACGGCGTCGTGCAGGGAATAACCGCGAATCTGCTTCTCGAACGCCGGCAAGGCTTCACGGATCGCCTCAATGGCAAAGTCGGGCAGCGCCAAGGCCAGATCGCCCAGCGCCACGCCCGGCTTGTACGACGGCTCGACTTCGCCCAGCTCGGTCGATGGAATGTCGTTGATAAAGTCGCCAACCAGTTGCGCCGGGGCCTTGTAGTCGCTGCCGCCCAGAATGAACGCGTGGGATTCCAGGCGCTCCTGCAACTCGATACCGGCGAGCGGGCCGCCCGGATAATCGACTTCCGGGGTGATGCCGACGACGATGCCGGAGTTGGCATTACGCTCGTTACGCGAGTACTGGCTCATGCCATTGGTGACCACGCGATTCGGTTCCGACGTCGCCGCGACCACAGTGCCGCCCGGGCACATGCAGAAGCTGTAGACCGAACGCCCGTTCTTGGCGTGGTGCACCAGCTTGTAATCGGCAGCACCGAGTTTCGGGTGGCCGGCGTATTTGCCCAGGCGCGCGCGGTCAATCAGCGATTGCGGATGTTCGATGCGGAAACCCACCGAGAACGGCTTGGCTTCCATGAACACGCCACGGCTGTGGAGCATGCGGAAGGTGTCGCGGGCGCTGTGGCCGAGGGCCAGAACCACATGCTTCGAATGCAGGGTTTCGCCGCTGGCCAGTTGCACGCCGACCAGTTGGCCGTCTTCGATCAGCACGTCGCTGACGCGCTCCTGGAAGCGCACTTCACCGCCCAGTTCGCGGATCTGCTCGCGCATGTTTTCGACCATACCGGTCAGGCGGAACGTACCGATGTGCGGCTTGCTGACGTAGAGGATTTCTTCCGGCGCGCCGGCCTTGACGAACTCGTGCAGGACTTTGCGGCCGAGGAATTTCGGGTCCTTGATCTGGCTGTACAGCTTGCCGTCGGAGAACGTGCCCGCGCCGCCTTCGCCAAACTGTACGTTGGACTCGGGATTGAGCACGCTTTTGCGCCACAGGCCCCAAGTGTCCTTGGTGCGCTGACGGACTTCGGTGCCGCGTTCGAGAATGATCGGTTTGAAGCCCATCTGCGCCAGCAGCAGGCCGGCGAAGATGCCGCACGGGCCGAAACCGACGACGATCGGCCGTTGGCCGAGATCGCTCGGTGCCTGGCCGACGAATTTGTAGCTGACATCCGGCGCCACGTTGACGTTACGGTCGTCGGCGAACTTGCCCAACACTCTGGCCTCGTCGCGTACGTTGAGGTCGATGGTGTAGATGAAGCACAGTTCGGAGGACTTTTTGCGCGCGTCATAGCTGCGCTTGAACAAGGTGAAATCGAGCAGATCATCACTGGCGATGCCCAGGCGTTGCACGATGGCGGTGCGCAGGTCTTCTTCGGGATGGTCGATTGGCAGCTTGAGTTCAGTGATTCGTAACATGGCGGGGATCCGGATTCGCGGGGCGCACAACTGCGCCAGGGCGTTTGAAGGCGGCGATTATAAGCCGCCGCGAGCGGATCCGTGGGGGAAAAACGATCAGTCGTTGCGTGCGCCGCCGAAATAGCCGCAGCCGCGCTGGACCTGACCGTCGATACGCAACTCGGCGCTCATGTGCTGCACGCTGCCGGTGCTGCTGTCGACGCAGCGCTGTGGCGCGACCCACAATTCGATGCGCTGGTTGTTGGCTTCGCTGCTGAGATTGAAGCGGCCGTCGCCCAGTTGCTCTTCCACATACGGCACGGCCAGTGGTGGCTGACCGTCGCGCTCGATGACCATGCCTTTGCCGCTGACCTTGACATTCCACTCCGGGCCATGGCCGGCGGCGCGCAGGATCAGCAGTTTGAAATTCGGATCGTCGCAGGCCGTGCCCGAGCGCTCGACGCGATACAACTGGCCGAGGTCGAGACGATCGCCGGAAACCTTGCCGCGCACATCGGCAAACAGCTTGCCCTGCTCGTCGGCGAGGGTGGCGGCTTCTTGCAGGACGCTGGTGCCGCCGATGTCGTTGACCACCAGTTGCCGCTGCTCCTGGCACGGCTGGAACACCAGTTTGCCGTCGGCTGCGGTCAGTTGCCCCTGCATCCGCGTCTGCCCGGCATGGGACACACTTTCACGCTGGCCGTCGAACAACTGGCAGGCGGCAAACATCGGCAGCAGGGCAACGAGGACGAACGAACGGGCAACACGCATCTTTGGCTCTCCAGACAAGTGCTGCCACGTTACGCAGCCTGACCGTTCATCACAAGGGCCTTAACCCACGTGAAAGGTCTGACCGGTTTGCAGGCCTTCGACACTTTTCGCGTAGGCCAATGCCACTTCCGCTGCAGCAACCGGCTTGAAGCCACGGAAGTAGGGCGCGTATTTGCCCAGGGCTTCGGTGAGCACGGTCGGGCTCACCGAGTTCACCCGCAGGCCACGCGGCAGTTCGATGGCGGCGGCGCGGACGAAGCTGTCGAGGGCGCCGTTAACCAGCGCTGCCGAGGCGCCGCTGCGAATCGGGTCGTGGCTGAGCACGCCGGTGGTGAAGGTGAACGAGGCGCCGTCATTGGCGAACTCGCGACCGATCAGCAGCAGGTTGACCTGGCCCATCAGCTTGTCTTTCAGGCCGAGGGCGAAGCTGTCCCCAGTCATCTCGTCCAGCGCTGCAAACGTCACGTTGCCCGCCGCGCAGATTAAGGCATCGAACTTGCCGGTCTGTTCGAACAGCTTGCGGATCGACGCGCTGTCGCTGATATCCACCTGCAAGTCACCGCTGTTGCGACCGATACGAATGACCTCGTGGCGTTGCGACAACTCTTTGTCCACCGCCGAACCGATGGTGCCGCCTGCGCCTATCAACAGAATTTTCATCGAGCTGTACCTCATGTGTGAATGAGGTTTCAGTCTAGAGTGGTTTTTTCTGCGGATAAGCGCACTAATAGGCAACCTTTGGTTTTCAAATGGAAACAATCCATGAGCGAAATGGATGACCTTGCCGCGTTTGCCGTGCTGATCGAAGCCGGCAGTTTTACCCTGGCCGCGCAGCAGTTGGGCTGCAGCAAGGGCCAACTCTCCAAGCGCATCAGCCAGCTCGAAGCACAATTCAGTGTGGTGCTGCTGCAACGCACGACCCGGCGCTTGAGCCTGACGGCGGCAGGGGCGGCGCTGCTGCCGCAGGCGCAGGCGTTGGTGGTTCAGGTCGAACGCGCGCGGCAGGCGTTGGCGCGTTTGAAGGACGACATGGCCGGTCCCGTGCGCATGACGGTTCCAGTTTCGCTCGGCGAGACCTTCTTCGATGGCTTGTTGCTGGAGTTTTCCGGGCAATACCCCGAGGTGCAGATCGAGTTGGAGCTGAACAACAGCTATCGCGATCTGGCCCGCGATAGCTTTGATCTGGCGATTCGTGCCGAAGTGGCCAATGACGATCGGCTGGTGGCCAAGCCGCTGTTGGCGTGGCACGAAATGACCTGCGCCAGCCCGGCCTACCTCGAGCGCTTCGGCGAGCCGGCGACGCCGCATTCACTGGCTGAGCATCGTTGCCTGCTCAACAGCCATTACAGCGGCCGCGAAGAATGGCTGTATCACCAGCAGCACGAGTTGTTGCGGGTGCGGGTTTCGGGTCCGTTTGCCAGCAATCACTACAGCCTGTTGAAGAAAGCAGCGCTGTCTGGCGCCGGCATCGCGCGTTTGCCGTCGTATCTGCTGCAAGCGGAACTGGCGGACGGCCGCTTGCGCTGGCTGCTGCGCGATTACCAGACCCGACGCATGCCGATGTATCTGGTGCACCCGTATCAGGGTGGATTACCGAAACGCACGCAGGTGCTCGCGGATTATCTGATGGGCTGGTTCAAGCGCAGTGGCGAGGCGCTGGATCGACTGCAGCGCTGATGTGATTTCCCTGTGGGAGCGAGCCTGCTCGCGAGTGCGTCAGTTCAGTCGATACCGATGTTGAATGACACACCGCTTTCGCGAGCAGGCTCGCTCCCACAGGGGGGATCTTATTTTGCGAAACGGCGGGCAATCAGCTGATCGATCGACAACCTGCCCGGCCCGGTCGCCATCAGGTACAGCAACACCGCCGCCCAGGTGCCGTGGGTCGGGTAGGCATCCGGGTAGACAAACAGTTGGATAGTCAACGTCATGCCGAGCAATGCCAGCGCCGAAAATCGTGTGGCGAAGCCGAGCAGGATCAGTAGCGGAAACACATGCTCGGCAAACGCCGCCAGATGCGCGGCAATTTCCGGCGACAACAGCGGCAGGTTGTACTCGCTCTGAAACAGCGGAATCGTCGAATCGGCCAAACGTGGCCAGCCCAGTTCAAAAGTGCCGTCAATCAAATCGACGGCCAGGCCTTCGACCTTGGTTTGCCCGGATTTCCAGAACACTGCAGCGATGGAAAAACGCGCGATGAGGGCGATCAGGCTGTGCGGGATTTTTTCCAACAGCGCGATGACGCGCAGGATAAAGGCGTTCATGGCAACTCCTTGTAATTCAGACGGGTAATCGCGTTGTGCGCAATCAGTAAGGCGAGGGTTTGGGCGAGATCGAACGGCGGGCTGTTTTCTGCCGCCGCGAGCAGTGGCGAGCCCTGGATCAGATGACCAATGAACACGCTCGCACCCGGTTCAAGAGCGAACACCTCAACGTCGAGACCATTGCGCAGCACCAGGGCATGCTGGCCTTGATTCAGGCCAATGCCCGCCAGAGTTGGCTCCTGCTGATGCGCGGCCCAGATCGCCACGACCGCAAAAGCAGAGTCGAGCAGGTGCAGCGAGGGATGCAGTTCGAAACACAGTCCACTCAGCGACTGCGGATCGGCCAGTGCGGCACTGACTTGGTCAGGCCGGATCGGCTGCGCATCGGCGGCGTGGTAGGCGACAGTACGCAAATGCTCGAGTCGCGCGACATCAGCCACATAAGGCACGCCGGCAATGGGTTCGAATTGTGCGATGAAGTCGGCGAAGTCCTCGCCATAGCGGTTCATCAACGGACTGTGTGGCGGCTGACTCTGGACGAAAATCGCCGCCATGGCGCGGAAGAATTCCTCGCCGACCAATTGCAGCACCACCGGATAAATGTCGGCCAGGGCATTGATCAGCGAGCTTTGCACGTTGTTGCGATAGACCGCAAAACGCCGCGACGGATCGGCGCCGTTGCGGCTGCACAGGCCCTTGGGATACGGCAGTTGCGCATTGAGCAGGGCGGCGGCGAAATCCGCTTGCGTGCTCATGCCGCACGCTCCGCTTGGCGCAACAGCATCTCGGCTTGCCGCGCTTCGGCGAGCAATACGTCAAAGGCCGGCACCTGATTATCACGTTCGATCAACGTCGCCACCGGGCCGATACGGCGCAGCACTTGCCGGTACAGATCCCAGACGGCCTGATCAATCGGCGCGCCGTGATCGTCGATCAGCAAGCGGTCGCCGAGGTTGTCGCAATCTTCAGCGAAGCCGGCCAGATGAATCTCGCCGACCGCGTGCAGCGGTAACGCATCAAGGTAGGCCAAAGGATCGCGCTGATGATTGATGCACGACACGTAGACATTATTGACGTCGAGCAACAAGCCGCAGCCGCTGCGGCGGATTACTTCGGCGATGAACTCGGCCTCGTCGATCGTCGAGTGCTCAAACCCCAGATAGGTCGCCGGGTTCTCCAGCAGCATCGGTCGTTTCAGAGTGTTCTGCACCTGGTCAATGTGCGCACAAACGCGGTTCAGCGTCGGCGTGTCGTAAGCCAGTGGCAGCAGGTCATTGAGGAACACCGGGCCGTGGCTCGACCACGCCAGATGTTCGGAAAAGGCTTGCGGTTGATAGCGCTCGATCAGCTCGGCGAGGCGTTTGAGGTGCTGGCTGTCCAGCGCGCCTTCGCCACCGATCGACAGGCCCACGCCGTGCAATGACAGCGGGTACTGTTCGCGAATCAGACCGAGAAAATGATGAAAAGGGCCGCCGGCCACCATGTAGTTTTCGGCGTGGACTTCGAAGAAACCGAGGTCAGGTACGGAGCCGAGCACTTCGAGGAAGTGCCCGGTCTTGAGCCCCAGCCCGGCGCGGGCAGGGAGCTCGGTGCGAGCTGCCTGAGTGCGCGGCAGGGACGGTTCGTGATGACTGAACATGGGCGTCACTCAGGCAGGCCGTGGATCAGGACTTGGCTTTGAAGGCTTCGAGCTGACCGAAGCCGGTCGGCGAGGTTTTGCTTTCGGTGGTGGCGCAGGTGCCTTTCGGAACGAGCTTCCAGGCGTTGGCCTGATAGTCCATTTTCGCCGTGCCGGCGCAGGTAGTCCCGGCACCTGCGGCGCAATCGTTCTTGCCTTTCAGGGCTACGCCGAAGCATTTTTCCATGTTGGCATCGGCTGCCTGGGCGGTGGAGACAGTGGCGATGCTCAGAGCGGAACCGAGAGCCAGAACCAGAGCGGTGGCGGACAGGGTACGGGTAGTCGCAGTCATGATGTTTCTCCAGGTTTATCAGGGTTTCTGCAAGTGCTGTTGCGCTTGCTTGTCCCTCTAGAGAACGGGTGGGGGGATGCGTTACAGGTGGGGCGAGAAATATATAAAAAATTTCGGATTCAGCAGTATCCCTGTGGGAGCGAGCCTGCTCGCGAAGGCGGTGTGTCAGGCACCCATAATGTTGAATGACAGAGCGCTTTCGCGAGCAGGCTCG
>NZ_JASCPT010000096.1:0-20164 GCF_029959775.1 Pseudomonas sp. PS01270
GGCTCGCTCCCACAGGTTGAGCTGGAATGCGATTGAATGTGGGAGCGAGCCTGCTCGCGAAGGCGGCGGGTCATTCGAGATCGTGGTGACTGACACTACGCTTTCGCGAGCAGGCTCGCTCCCACAATGGCTTTGCGGTGGTTATTCGAGGCGGGCCAGGCGTTCTTCCAGCGCCGCGATGCGGGCCTCGAGTTCTTCGATACGCTCCAGTGAAACGCCACCGCTCGAGCGATCCGCGGGATTCTGCCGCGCCGCCAGGATCGCTTCGATATCTGCCGGATCGCCCAAGGCATGGGTATAACGATCCTCGCGCTGCCCGGCCTGACGCGGAATCAATACCGCCAGTCCGCGTGCAATCAGGCGTTCGAGCTGATGCACGACCTGCTCGGCGTCTTCGAACTCGTGCATGCGCCCGCTGCGGGTCAGCAGTTCGTTGACGGTCTGCGGGCCGCGCAGAAACATCAGCCCCGTCAGAATCACCTGTGCCGGCACCAGTTCCAGCGCCTTGTCGACCTTGTGTTCCCAGCGGTCGGCACGGCTGCCCATTACCAGCCGGGTAAAACCACGCCCCTCCAGAGCGCGCAGGCTCTGCCCGACCTGGCCCTGATTGAGGTTCATCACCGGTTCGCGGCTGGTTTTCTGATTGCAGGCCAGCACCAGCGCGTTGAGGGTCAGCGGATAGGTTTCCGGGCTGGTGGCCTGTTTTTCGATCAGCGCACCGAGAATGCGGATTTCCGTGGCATTGAGCCGAGGCTGTTCGGAGGTGGATTCTTGTTCGTTGCTCATCGCGCGTTCCCTCTGCAGTCGAAGCCGCCTAGCCTAATCCTTGCCAAACAAAAGGCAAGCCGTGTGCTCATCAAGCATGGCTATAATCGCCACCACGTATTACCCAGCCATCACATGAGATTGCCATGACCATTTCACTGTACGCCGCATCCGTCCCGGTTTTTCAACAAATGCTCAACGCCCTGAGCGATGTGCTGAAAAAGGCCGAAGCCCACGCCAGCGCGAAAAACATCGACCAGAGCGTCTTCCTGCAAGCGCGTCTGTACCCGGACATGTTCCCGTTGGTGCGTCAGGTGCAGATCGCCGTGGACTTCGCCAAAGGCGTGTCGGCGCGTCTGGCTGAAGTCGAACTGCCGAAGTACGACGACACTGAAACCACCTTCGCCGAACTGCAAGCGCTGATCGCCAAGGTTCTGGCCTTTATTGGCGAGATCAAGCCAGAGCAGATCGATGGCAAGGAAGGCATCGAAATCGTGACCCGTCCGGGTACGCCGAAAGAGAAGCGCTTCAGTGGTCAGGCATATCTGCTGACTTACGGCTTGCCGCAGTTCTTCTTCCACGTCACCACCACCTATGCGTTGCTGCGTCATAACGGCGTTGAAGTGGGCAAGCGCGATTACATGGGCGCGTTCTAAACACCCGGACACGAAAAAGCCCGCCAAGGTTCGCGCCTTGGCGGGCTTTTGTTTGATCGTTCCCACGCGCAGCAAAGGAATGCAGCCCGGGACGCTCTGCTTCCCATTCAGAGCCGAACGCGGAGCGTCCGTTGAGGCATTCCCACGCAGAGCGTTGGAACGATCTGTAATGTCTCGCCCCTTTCGCGCGCAGGCTCGCTCCCACAAGGTAAGGCGGTTACGCCGTACGCTGAGCCTTCTCTTCTTCGCCCAGGCAAGCCGCCGCGGTAAACAGCACGTCAGTCGACGAGTTCAGCGCGGTCTCCGCCGAATCCTGCAGCACGCCAATAATGAAGCCCACCGCCACGACCTGCATGGCGATCTCGCTCGGGATGCCGAACAGGCTGCACGCCAGCGGAATCAGCAGCAGCGAACCACCGGCCACACCCGAAGCGCCACAGGCGCAAATCGCGGCGACGACGCTGAGCAGGATTGCGGTCGGAATGTCCACGGCGATGCCCAAAGTGTGCACCGCCGCCAAGGCCAGCACGGTAATGGTGATCGCCGCACCGGCCATATTGATGGTCGCGCCGAGCGGGATCGATACCGAGTAAGTGTCTTCGTGCAGGCCCAGGCGCTTGCTCAATTCCAGGTTGACCGGAATGTTCGCCGCCGAGCTGCGGGTGAAGAACGCGGTGATGCCGCTTTCGCGCAGGCACATCAGGGTCAGCGGGTACGGATTGCGGCGCAGCTTCCAGAACACGATCAGCGGATTCATCACCAGCGCGACGAACAGCATGCAGCCCAGCAGCACCGCCAGCAGGTGCGCGTAGCCCAGCAGCGCGCCGAAACCGGAGGTGGCCAGTGTCGACGCGACCAGGCCGAAGATGCCCAGCGGCGCGAAGCGAATGACCACGCGGACGATCACGGTGACGCCGTTGGACAAGTCACCGAGCACTTCGCGAGTGGTGTCGCCAGCGTGGCGGATGGCAATGCCCATGCCGATCGCCCAGGCCAGAATGCCGATGAAGTTGGCATTCATCAGCGCGCTGACCGGGTTGTCGACGACGCTGAGCAACAGGCTTTGCAGGACTTCGCCGATGCCGCCGGGCGCAGTCACGGCAACGTTGTCGGTCGATAGCACCAGATTCGACGGGAACGCCATGCTGGCGACCACGGCCACCACCGCAGCGCTGAATGTACCCAGCAGGTAGAGGAACAGGATCGGCCGGATGTGGGTTTCCTGACCGTGCTTGTGGTTGGCGATCGAGGCCATCACCAGCACGAACACCAGAATCGGCGCCACGGCTTTCAAAGCCGAGACAAACACCTTGCCGATGAACGCGGTGGACTTCGCCAGCTCCGGTGCAATCAGGGCCAGGGCAATACCGGCGATCAGACCAATGACGATCTGGCTGACCAGACTCAGGCGTTTCAGGCGTTGCAGTAACGAAGGGGATGAAGCGGTCATAGCGGCATCTCTGTTTTTTATAGGGTGCGAAGCGTCGTGGGCAGTCACGAAACGCCTGTCGAAGTGACATCAACGCCGCCAAACGGCACGTTGAACAGCTGTACGATTTTCAGGGCGCGGACTTTATCACAGCGTAGGCATGAACCTTCAGACCTGTGACGATCTGCCACCGGATCGGCCCGGCAGATCGGCAGTTTTGGGCAACTCAGTGCGGACGCAGTCTGTTAAGCTTCGCCATCCTCATTTTCAAGTTCTGCCAGCGGGCCTCCGGGTCATCGCTGGTGTCGTCGTTTTGCTGGAGTTGCGCATGCTGTTGCCTATTCTTCTGTTGTCCGCCGCCGGGTTCACGGTGCTGACCACGGAATTCGTCATTGTCGGCCTGTTGCCGGCGATCGCCCGAGACCTCGAAGTCAGCATCCCGCAAGCCGGGCTGCTGGTGACCTTGTTCGCCTTTACCGTGGCGCTGTTCGGCCCATTCCTGACCGCCTATTTCGCCCGTTTCGAACGGCGCAAACTGTTTATCAGCATTCTGATCATGTTCGGTCTGGCCAATACCGTTGCAGCGTTGGCGCCGAATATCTGGGTGATGGCCATCGCGCGTCTGATTCCGGCGTTGGGTTTGCCGGTGTTCTGGGCCTTGGCCAGTGAGACGGCGGTGGACATCGTCGGCCCGGATTTCGCCGGCCGCGCCATCGCCAAGATCGGCTTCGGCATCGTCTGCGCCACTGTGTTCGGCATTCCGGTCGGTACGCTGATTTCCGACGCGTTCGGCTGGCGCAGCGCATTCGGCATCCTGGCGTTGATCGCGTTTGCCAAAGCCTTGCTGCTATTTGTCTACCTGCCGAAAACCAGTCTGCACCAGCATCAGGTCAGCTTCCGTTCGCAGTTCAAGATCCTGCGCAGCCCGCTGATGCTCGGCCATATCTTGTTGTCGATTCTGGTGTTCAGCGGCATGTTCACCGCTTACACCTACCTTGCTGACATCCTCGAACGACTTGCCGGTTTCAACGGCACCGTGGTCGGCTGGTGCCTGATGGCGTTTGGCGCAGTCGGGCTGGTCGGCAACTCGCTCGGCGGGCGTGCGGTGGATCGGCATCCGCTGGGGGCGTCGGTGTTGTTTTGTGCGTTCATGATCGCCGGTATGGTTTCGCTGGTGCCGAACATTCATTCGCCAGTGGGTCTGGCGGTGGCGATGGGCATCTGGGGCGTGACTCAGGCGGCGTTGTTCCTGGTCAGCCACGTGCGCCTGATGAAAGCCGCGCCGGAAGCGCCGGCCTTCGCCGCGTCGCTGAACATCGCCGGGGCCAATCTCGGCATCGGCCTGGGCGCGATGGTCGGCGGCCGGGTGATCGACACTGCCGGCCTGGGCTTCCTGGGCTTTGCCGCTGCCGGCTTCATTTTGCTGTCGGTGTTCCTCGCCATGGTGCTGATGACGCTGAAGCCGCGCGAAGTCTGCGCTTCATAACCCGGTAAACAGCTCGCGTCGGGCACCCTCGGTAATCGCTACGATGCCAGGGTGCTTGACCTTGCGTTCCACCGAAATGGCATAGAACGACTCGCTCACCGCGTCGGTCTGGCCGATCAACTCGACGCCGTACTGTCGCTTCACTTCCTCGGCAATCACGCTCGGGCCGATAAAGATCCCGCTGCCGGATTGGCCGAAGGCCTGCATCAAAGCACTGTCATCGAACTCGCCGACAATCTGCGGCTGGATCTGCTGTTCGGCGAACCAGCGCTGCAAACGGCTGCGCACCACGGTTTCCGCGCCGGGAATCAGCAGCGGCGCGCCATGCAGGCTGCGCGGGAAATCCTGGCCATATATCGCGGCGAGTTCGGCGGTGGCGAAAAAACTGATCCCGCATTCGCCGAGCTTCTGGCTGTAGCCTTTGATGTCCAGATGCGAAGGCATCGGGCTGTCGGAAATCACCAGATCCAGACGCTGAATGGCCAGATCGGCGAGCAGGCGCTCAAGCTTGTCTTCGCGGCAGGTGATGCGCAGCGGCTCGCTCAATTCCATGGTCGGCGCGATCAGGCGATAAACAATGGATTTGGGCACCACGTCGGCCACGCCGACGCGAAAGAGGATCTGCTGCTCGTTGGGCTGCGCACGCAGCATCAGCTCCAGCTCGCCGCCCAACTGAAACATTTGCTCGGCGTAGGGCAGGGTCTGGCGCCCGGCTTCGGTGAGCTCCAACTGGCGGCCAACTCGGCGAAACAGTTCCACGCCATAGGTTTGTTCAAGCAGTGAGATCTGTCCGCTGATGGTCTGTGGCGTCAGGTTCAGCTGCTCGCAGGCGCGGACGATGCTGCCGGTTTTGGCCACAACCCAGAAGTAATGCAGTTGTCGGTAATTAAGCATATCAGTCGCCACTTCGTGAAAACCGAAGTATAGCCGCTAAAAATACGAATTTTCCTGAAGTGTTCATCTCCCTAGAATGCCCAGCCATCGACGGCCGGTGTGTGCGCCTGTCTGTTCATTCGAAGGAAACCTTATGAAATACACATTTCCCGCAGTGATGTTTGCGTCTTTACTGGTTCTGGCTGGTTGTGATCAGGCGGAAAAAAGCGCCCAGCAACTGATGGGCGCGGCGGCTGAAACTGCCAAGCAAGCGATTGACGACACCCATAAAGCCGCTGAGCAAGCGCTCAGTGATGCCACCGGTGGTTTGATCGAGAAAAAAGAAACCCCGGAAAAACAAACGGAAGAATCCGAATCTTCCTCCAAGACCATCTAAACCGTCTTACACAGAGTCAGGACTGACCCATGGAATATCTGTTAGAACTCGCCGCCAGCCCCACCGCTTGGGTTGCTTTGGCCACACTGGTGGTAATGGAAATCGTGCTTGGCATCGATAACCTGATCTTTATTTCGATCCTGACCAACAAGCTGCCCGAACAGCATCGGCAGAAGGCGCGCCGTATCGGTATCGGCATGGCCCTGATTCTGCGTCTGGCACTGCTGAGCACCATCGCGTTCATCGTGCAGTTGACCGAGCCTGTGATCGAAATCCTTGGCCAGGCGTTCTCCTGGAAGGACATGATCCTGATCGCCGGTGGCCTGTTCCTGGTGTGGAAAGCAACGACCGAGATCCATCACAGCATGGACCCGTCGCCGGAAGACCCGAAAACAGCTACTTCGACCGTAACGCTTGGTTTTGCCGCAGCTATCGGTCAGATCCTGATGCTCGACATGGTGTTCTCGATCGACAGCATCATTACCGCTGTCGGCATGACTGAACACTTGCCGATCATGATCATCGCGGTAGTGGTGTCGGTGCTGGTGATGTTGCTCGCGGCTGATCCGCTGGCCAAGTTCATCAACGACAACCCGACCGTGGTCATGCTGGCGCTGGGCTTCCTGATCATGATCGGCATGACGCTGATCGCCGAAGGCTTCGGCGCCCACGTACCGAAAGGCTATGTGTACGCGGCCATGGCGTTCTCGGCGGGCATTGAGGTGTTGAACATGATGTCGCGCCGGGCGAAGCAGAAGAAGGTTGCTCAGCAGGCGTAATTGCTGAGAACACAAAAAACCGCCTGGGCTGGTTGGGCTCAGGCGGTTTTTTTATTCACCTTTTGCTGAGTTATCGAGAGCGCGCTGCTGCTGAGCGCTCTCATGAGGGAAGGACCTTGTTGGTCCTCAATGCGCAGCAGCGTGCCGCACTGGGTGCTTCTCTGTCTTCTCAACCGGCATCGTCTGCACCGGATGATGATGCCGCCGCGAAATCCGCAACACACCCCACAACATGGCAGTCGCCACGGCCAGCCAGCCGGCTATCAACATCACAATGGTCATGGTCAGGCTCATTGGTGCCTCCTCTTCGCCCTGCATCGGGCGCCCGCTTTTCGCAATTCGCTCTATTTCAGTGACAGTCTAGTCAATGGGGTGTTTCAAGCTATTGACCAAAGGTCGTTAGTCACCAATCAGTTTGCTCTATGCAATCGCAGAGTCTGCGGTTTAAGGCTATACCGCAGGCGGGTGCGGCTCTATGATCGCTGGCGTTGCCGGAACACGATGACCGGCGTCTGGAAGAGAGTGACGATGGTGCAGGTATTTTCTCGAGTGCGTGGAGCGTTGCTTGCCGGCGCTTGCGCAGTGTTGCTGAGCGGATGTGCGGGCAACGTAGCGCCAGAAGTCAAACGCTTGCCGGAGCGGGTTGAACTCAGCGGCACCTTTTATCGTGGCGAAGCCAATCAGAGCGGGCCGCAGGTGCTCGCCAGTCTGCTGTCGCAACAAGGCATCGTCATCACCCCGGGCCTTCTGGAAAAACCGCTGCACTTGCCGGGCGCTGAGGACAAGCTGCAGCAGAACATGCAGAACCTCGCGCGCGAATACGGTCTGGTGGTTTATCCGCTCGACAGCAAGCTGCCAGCCTTGCTGACCCAGGTCGCAGCGGGCTATCCGGTCATGGTGCGTTTCAGCGAAGGTTCGGCATTCTGGGCCGAGCCGCGTTACGCGATCCTGTCCGGCTACGATCGCAATAAACAGAAGGTCCTGCTGCGCGCCGGCATGAATCGTCGGCAGTTGATGGATTTCGGCAGCTTTCAAGCAGCGCTCGACAAGGCCGGTGGCTGGGCGATCCTGATTCAGAAACCGTCGCAGATTCCGGCATCTGTCGACCGCTCCCGTTGGCTGAAAGCCGCCGATGAGCTGGCGCAGGCCGGTGAAGAAAACGCTGCGGCGCAGGCGCGTAAGGCTCTCGCGGCGCAATAAACCTCCGTTCGTCATCTGCCGGGCACGACTGCGCCCGGCGAGCCTCTGAAGATTAATGCCCGTGCTTCGCGGGTGAATCAAGGAGGCAACATGGCAGATTCCCCAAACCCGAAAGGCCCACACTCGTCCGAACATTCCTCGGGCGATGATCTGGGCTTCGATCCGGATTCGCCGGACCTCGACGATCCGCAAGTTGATCCGGTCGGTCCGGCGAAAGCCCCGCTGGATGTCGAGCCCGGTGAAGATCCGAAGAAACCGGCCAAGCCCTATGATCCGTTAGCCGATCTGAAACCTTGATGTGAGGTGCGTATGAGTACCGATTCAAGCTTCGATGACCACAAACCTGACAGCGTACCGACCACGCCGGAGCCGGAGGTTGATCCGGTGCTGGACCCGGACAGCCCGATGCGCGACCCGATGGCGCGGCCAAATGTGCTGACGCCGGAGGTTTCGCCAGAGCCGAGCTCGGGCGATGGTATCCCGGATGACGACAAGATGCCGCTGCCCAACGACTGATGCGCAGACGAAAAAAAGCCCCGAACATTCGGGGCTTTTTCATCATCGCCGGATTTACTTCGCCGCCTCGACCACGCCGCTCTGACGGCTCTTGAGGTTTTTGTCGGCTTTGTACTGCTGTGCCACCGCTGGAACACTGGCGCTGCGCCCGGTTTCCACCCAGCTGCGGATACGGCTGGCGTCGGCAAAATGCGTGTATTTGCCAAACGCATCGAGAATCACCAGGGCGACCGGACGGTTGCCCATCTTCGTCACCAGCACCAGGCAGTGGCCGGCCGGGTTGGTAAAACCGGTCTTGGTAATCTTGATGTCCCAATCAGCCTTGTTGACCAAGTGGTCGGTATTGCGGAAGCCCAGGGTGTAGTTGGGCTTGCGGAACGCCACGGTTTTTTCCTTGGTGGTGGTCAGTTGCACCAGAAGCGGTTGCTTGTGCGCAGCCACCAGCAGTTTGCTCAGGTCGCGGGCGGTGGAAACGTTGCGCTCCGACAAGCCGGTCGGCTCGACAAAGTGCGTGCTGGTCATGCCCAGCGCCTTGGCCTTGGCGTTCATTGCCGCGATAAAAGCAGCGTAGCCGCCCGGATAGTGATGGGCGAGGCTGGCGGCAGCGCGGTTTTCCGAGGACATCAAGGCGATCAGCAGCATCTCGCGGCGCGGCAGCTCACTCTTGAGTTTGACCCGGGAGAACACACCCTTCATTTCCGGAGTGTTCCTGATGTCGACATCGATCCATTCGTCCATGTTCTGTCGAGCTTCTACCACGACCAGGCCAGTCATCAGCTTGCTGACGGAAGCGATCGGCACGATCACGTCAGGGTTGCTGGAATAGATGACTTTATTGGTCTGCATATCCATGAGCAGGGCGCTGCCGGACGCGATCTTCAAAGTCGAAGCGTCACGTGGGGCAGCGGTGGTTTCCGCAGCGTTGATCGTTGGCGTGATGAATGTGCCTGTAACAGCAAACAACAGGCTCAGAATCGAGAGACGAATTTTCACGCGGGTGAACTCTAAAAGGTTGGATATACCGTTAGTTTGTAACGGGTTATTTCTTAACACCGGCGCATTTTAGGAGTATGGCTGAAGAACTGTCGATGGTTGTTTGTAAGACCTGAAAATCTCGTGAAAAGGCCTGTAAAAAGAGCGGTTTCCGGCGAACGGTTGAAGTTTTTTCTCAGGCACGAAAAACCCCGCACAAGGCGGGGTTCTGGCGCAGCGGAAATTCCGGTCAGGCGTGCAGGGTTTCTGCGGCGTAGAGCGTGTTTTCCAGCAGGCAGGCGCGGGTCATCGGGCCAACGCCGCCCGGTACCGGGGTGATCCAGCCGGCGCGGGGCAGGGCGGTTTCGTAGACAACGTCACCGACCAGTTTGCCGTCGTCCTGACGGTTGATGCCGACGTCGATCACGATCGCGCCTTCCTTGATCCACTCGCCCTTGACCAGGCCCGGCTTGCCGGCGGCAACGACCACCAGATCAGCGCGGCCGACGTGGCCCGCCAAATCCTTGGTGAAGCGGTGAGTCACGGTGACGGTGCAGCCGGCCAGCAGCAATTCCATGGCCATCGGGCGACCGACGATATTGGAGGCGCCCACAACTACCGCATCCATCCCGTAAAGATCAGCGCCAGTGCTTTCCAGCAAGGTCATGATGCCTTTCGGGGTGCAGGGGCGCAGCAGCGGGATGCGCTGGGCCAGGCGACCGACGTTGTACGGGTGGAAGCCGTCGACGTCTTTGTCCGGGCGAATGCGTTCCAGCAGCTTGGACGCGTCGAGGTGTTCGGGCAGAGGCAATTGCAGGAGAACGCCGTCGATAGCCGGATCGTCGTTGAGGCGATCGATCAGATCGGTCAGGGCGTCCTGAGTGGTGTCGGAGGGCAGGTCGTAGGCTTGAGAGAGGAAGCCAACCTCTTCACAGTCTTTACGCTTGTGCGAGACATAAACCTGAGAGGCAGGATCGCTGCCGACCAGGATCACCGCGAGGCCGGGGGTGCGCAGGCCTTGCTGGCGACGCTCGGCAACTCGTTTGGCGATCTGCTGGCGCAGGCTGGCGGCGATCGATTTGCCGTCGATTAGTTGTGCAGTCATTGCGCGTGATTAACCATCGAGAGGGGAAAAAATGAGAACGCATTCTCGCATGTCGAGCGGTGAGGGCAAAGGCGCTTGGTCAGCAAATTCCTCTAACTCCTTTAATTAAATGAATTTTTTTCAAAAAGGATTTGACGACCTTTGGAGCCCTCTATACTATTCGTCGCACTTGTCGGGCACAGCCTAGCACTGGTTAAGAAGGTGAAGCGGAATCAAGGTTCTGCGACACTGGAAAGCACTTAGTTTGTAGTCCTTTAAGAGTACAGATTAACAAGGCGCCCGTAGCTCAGCTGGATAGAGCATCCGCCTTCTAAGCGGATGGTCGCAGGTTCGAGTCCTGCCGGGTGCGCCATTAGGCAGCTTTGGCACAAGTAACGCGATATGGTGGGCGTAGCTCAGTTGGTAGAGCACGGGATTGTGACTCCCGTTGTCGTGGGTTCGATCCCCATCGTCCACCCCATATTTCGAAAGGCGCCAGATTTAACGGTCTGGCGCCTTTGCTTTAAAAGCTTCATCCGCGGATGTGGTGGAATTGGTAGACACACTGGATTTAGGTTCCAGCGCCGCGAGGCGTAAGAGTTCGAGTCTCTTCATCCGCACCAAATAAAGCTTCATCTGTGCCTAGGGCCTGATGCAGTTTCGACAAAGAAGTTGTTTGGCTTTTTTGTTACGCAATATGGTGGGCGTAGCTCAGTTGGTAGAGCACGGGATTGTGACTCCCGTTGTCGTGGGTTCGATCCCCATCGTCCACCCCATATTTCGAAAGGCGCCAGATTTAACAGTCTGGCGCCTTTTTTGTTTTAGCGGTTTCGAAATCCGGCCATGGCCGATTTCGAGGCGCAGGGCAGGGCACTTCATCGCTTTTAAAGGATCGGATGACGCTGAACTGCTCGTCGTTCCGGTTTTGCTGGAACACCTGTCGGGGCGGATTTGATAGTTGCTTCTATATATAGAAGCGTTGCTGCAGAGCCCTGACGTGATCGCTTGTATTCGCCAGTGGAGTGCACGGCATTCGTGCGGCGCTCCCTATAAATTGCCTGCTGTTTTTTTACCCGTTTCCAGTAGGGTGACTTCTTGAGTTTGACCCACTAGAATGCATGCCCTTGATTCTGGGGTCGGAAACGGCCGGCTAACGTCTGTGCAACGAGGAATATCCATGCAAGTTTCTGTTGAAAATACTACTGCTCTCGAGCGCCGCATGAGCGTCACCGTGCCGGCAGAGCGCATCGAGACTCAGGTCAACAAGCGTCTGCAGCAGACTGCCCAAAAGGCCAAAATTGCTGGCTTCCGTCCAGGCAAAGTGCCAATGAGCGAAATCAAGCGCCGTTTCGGTGCTGATGCGCGTCAGGAAGCGGTAGGCGACGTCATCCAGTCTTCCTTCTACGAAGCTGTGGTCGAGCAGAAGCTCAACCCTGCCGGTTCGCCTTCGATCGAGCCTAAGTCGCTCGAAGCGGGCAAGGATCTGGAATACGTTGCTGTATTCGAAGTCTTCCCTGAGTTCACCGTTGCTGGCTTCGAAGGCATCACCGTTGAGCGTCTGAGCGCTGAAGTGGCTGACGCTGACCTGGACAAGATGCTCGACATCCTGCGCAAGCAGAACACCCGTTTCGAAGTGGCCGACCGTGCTGCTCAGAACGAAGACCAACTGAACATCGATTTCGTTGGCAAGGTTGACGGCGAAGTGTTCGCTGGCGGCTCCGCCAAGGGCACTCAGCTGGTACTGGGTTCCGGCCGTATGATCCCGGGCTTCGAAGATGGCCTGGTTGGCGCTAAGGCTGGCGAAGAGCGCGTTCTGAACCTGACCTTCCCTGAGGACTATCAGAACCTGGACCTGGCTGGCAAAACCGCCGAGTTCACCGTGACCGTCAACACTGTGTCCGAGCCTAAGCTGCCTGAGCTGAACGAAGAGTTCTTCGCTCAATTCGGCATCAAGGAAAGCGGCATCGACGGTTTCCGCACCGAGGTTCGCAAGAACATGGAGCGTGAACTGCGTCAGGCGATCAAATCCAAGGTCAAGAATCAGGTAATGGACGGTCTGCTGGCCACCAACCCGATCGAAGTGCCAAAGGCTCTGCTGTCCAACGAAGTTGACCGTCTGCGCGTGCAGGCTGTTCAGCAGTTCGGCGGCAACATCAAGCCAGACCAACTGCCGGCCGAGTTGTTCGAAGAGCAAGCCAAGCGCCGCGTCGTGCTGGGCCTGATCGTTGCTGAAGTGGTCAAGCAGTTCGACCTGAAGCCTGACGAAGCTCGCGTTCGCGAAATGATTCAGGAAATGGCTTCCGCTTACCAGGAGCCAGAGCAGGTCGTGTCGTGGTACTACAAAAACGAGCAGCAACTGAACGAAGTGCGTTCGGTTGTGCTGGAAGAACAAGTTGTGGATACTGTTCTGCAGAAAGCTAGTGTGACCGACAAATCGGTCTCCTACGAAGAAGCAGTCAAGCCGGTAGAAGCTCCAGCAGCCGACTGATTGATTTTGCGTTAGAAGTGCACACCATAAGCCAGCTCTCGAGCTGGCTTATGCGTATTCAAGACATAACTATTTGGGAGCGACTGCAGAGCATGTTCCGTAATTCTTATATTCAGCAGAACTCTGATATCCAGGCCGCCGGCGGCCTGGTCCCGATGGTTGTCGAGCAGTCCGCTCGTGGCGAACGCGCCTACGACATCTACTCGCGCCTGCTCAAGGAGCGAGTGATCTTTCTGGTGGGCCCGGTAGAGGACTACATGGCCAACCTGATCTGTGCGCAACTGCTGTTCCTTGAAGCGGAAAACCCGGACAAGGACATCCATCTGTACATCAACTCGCCGGGCGGTTCGGTGACTGCCGGCATGTCGATCTACGACACCATGCAGTTCATCAAGCCGAACGTATCGACCACCTGCATCGGTCAGGCCTGCAGCATGGGCGCATTCCTGCTCACCGCAGGTGCACCGGGCAAGCGTTTCTGCCTGCCGAACTCGCGCGTGATGATTCACCAGCCACTGGGCGGTTTCCAGGGCCAGGCGTCGGACATCGAAATCCACGCCAAGGAAATCCTCTTCATCCGCGAGCGTCTGAACATGCTGATGGCCAAGCACAGCGGCCGTACTCTGGAAGAAATCGAGCGCGATACCAATCGCGACAACTTCATGAGTGCCGAAGCTGCGAAGGAATACGGCCTGATCGACGAAGTGATCAACCAGCGTCCAGCTTAATATAAGCAGCGCAAAACAGGCCTGATCGGCATGTCCGATCAGCGGCGGGCTTGAAAAAGCCCGCAATAGCCTTCATCTTGTGTTGCAAGCCTATCGGATTTGGATCGAACGAATGACTGACACCCGCAACGGCGAGGACAACGGCAAGCTGCTCTATTGCTCCTTCTGTGGCAAAAGCCAGCATGAAGTGCGCAAATTGATTGCCGGCCCCTCGGTCTTTATCTGCGACGAGTGCGTCGACCTGTGCAATGACATCATCCGCGAGGAGGTGCAGGAAGCACAGGCCGAAAGCAGCGCGCATAAATTGCCTTCGCCTAAAGAAATCAGCGGCATCCTTGACCAGTACGTCATTGGTCAGGAGCGTGCGAAAAAGGTTTTGGCCGTAGCGGTGTACAACCACTACAAGCGCCTGAACCAGCGTGACAAAAAGGCTGACGACGTCGAACTCGGCAAGAGCAACATCCTGCTGATCGGCCCGACAGGCTCCGGTAAAACCCTGCTGGCCGAAACACTGGCCCGCTTGCTGAACGTTCCGTTCACCATCGCTGACGCAACTACCCTCACCGAGGCCGGTTACGTGGGTGAAGATGTCGAGAACATCATTCAGAAGCTGCTGCAGAAGTGCGATTACGACGTAGAGAAAGCCCAGATGGGCATTGTCTACATCGACGAAATCGACAAGATTTCCCGCAAGTCCGACAACCCGTCGATCACCCGTGATGTTTCCGGTGAAGGCGTGCAGCAGGCCTTGCTCAAGTTGATCGAAGGCACGGTCGCTTCGGTACCGCCGCAAGGTGGCCGCAAGCATCCGCAGCAGGAGTTTCTGCAGGTCGACACCCGTAACATCCTGTTCATCTGCGGTGGTGCGTTCTCCGGCCTGGAAAAGGTCATTCAGAACCGTTCCACCAAAGGCGGCATCGGCTTCAACGCCGAAGTGCGCAGCAAGGAAGAGGGCAAGAAAGTCGGTGAATCCCTGCGTGAAGTCGAGCCTGACGATCTGGTCAAGTTCGGTCTGATCCCGGAATTCGTCGGTCGTCTGCCGGTCCTGGCGACACTGGATGAGCTCGACGAGGCTGCGCTGATGCAAATCCTCACCGAGCCGAAAAATGCTCTGACCAAACAGTATGCCAAGCTGTTCGAGATGGAAGGCGTGGATCTGGAATTCCGTTCCGACGCGCTGAAATCGGTCGCAAAGCGTGCTCTGGAACGTAAAACCGGTGCCCGTGGCCTGCGTTCGATTCTCGAAGGTGTGCTGCTCGACACGATGTATGAGATCCCCTCGCAGTCCGAGGTGAGCAAAGTCGTGATCGATGAAAGCGTGATCGAAGGCAAGTCCAAGCCACTGTATATCTACGAAAACAGTGAGCCGACGGCCAAGGCAGCGCCGGACGCGTAAGTGTTCACAGCGCCGCAACAAAGAAGGGGCCTTCGGGCCTCTTTTTTTTTAAGTCGTTTTTTACCTCCGCTTTGCGCTTGTTTTTTTTCGAGGCAGCCCCCATCTTGGTTTCAAGCTTAATTCCATCTGATTACGGCCATACGGCCGCCGTAGAGGCGAAATCATGAAGACAACCATCGAATTGCCTCTCCTGCCATTGCGTGATGTCGTGGTTTATCCGCACATGGTTATCCCGCTGTTCGTGGGGCGCGAGAAATCCATCGAAGCCCTCGAGGCCGCGATGACGGGTGACAAGCAGATTCTGCTGCTGGCCCAGAGAAACCCGGCTGACGATGATCCCGGTGAAGACGCTCTCTATCGCGTAGGTACGATTGCCACGGTTCTGCAACTGCTGAAGCTGCCTGACGGCACCGTCAAGGTTCTGGTCGAAGGCGAGCAGCGTGGCACTGTCGAGCGCTTCAGCGAAGTCGATGGCCATTGCCGCGCCGAAGTGTCTCTGATCGAAGAAGTCGACGCCGCCGAGCGTGAGTCGGAAGTCTTCGTGCGCACACTGCTTTCGCAGTTCGAACAATACGTTCAGCTGGGCAAGAAGGTCCCGGCTGAAGTCCTGTCGTCGCTCAACAGCATCGATGAGCCCGGTCGTCTGGTCGACACCATGGCCGCGCACATGGCGCTGAAAATCGAGCAGAAGCAGGAAATCCTCGAGATCATCGATCTGTCGGCCCGTGTCGAGCACGTGCTGGCACTGCTGGATGCCGAAATCGACCTGCTGCAGGTTGAAAAACGCATTCGCGGTCGCGTCAAAAAGCAAATGGAGCGCAGCCAGCGCGAGTACTACCTGAATGAGCAGATGAAGGCCATTCAGAAAGAACTCGGCGACGGCGACGAAGGCCACAACGAAATCGAAGAGCTGAAAAAGCGCATCGATGCTGCCGGCCTGCCGAAAGACGCACTGGCCAAGGCCACTGCCGAGCTGAACAAGCTCAAGCAGATGTCGCCGATGTCGGCTGAAGCCACTGTGGTGCGTTCCTACATCGACTGGCTGGTGCAGGTGCCGTGGAAGGCGCAGAGCAAAGTACGCCTCGACCTGGCCCGTGCAGAAGACATTCTCGACGCCGATCACTACGGCCTCGAAGAGGTCAAGGAGCGCATCCTTGAATACCTCGCCGTGCAGAAGCG
Organism: Pseudomonas sp. PS01270; assembly: GCF_029959775.1. Taxonomy (NCBI): domain Bacteria; kingdom Pseudomonadati; phylum Pseudomonadota; class Gammaproteobacteria; order Pseudomonadales; family Pseudomonadaceae; genus Pseudomonas; species Pseudomonas sp. PS01270. The sequence continues at coordinate 15,949 of NZ_JASCPT010000096.1, forward strand.
CGTGAAGAAAATCCGTGGCCCGGTGTTGTGCCTGGTCGGTCCACCAGGCGTGGGTAAAACCTCGCTGGCGGAATCGATTGCCCATGCCACCAACCGTAAATTCGTACGTATGGCCTTGGGCGGCGTGCGTGACGAAGCGGAAATTCGTGGTCACCGCCGGACCTACATCGGTTCGATGCCGGGTAGATTGATTCAAAAGATGACAAAAGTGGGCGTACGCAACCCGCTGTTCCTGCTCGATGAAATCGACAAGATGGGCAGCGACATGCGTGGCGACCCGGCGTCGGCGTTGCTGGAGGTGCTCGATCCCGAGCAGAACCACAACTTCAACGATCACTATCTGGAAGTCGATTACGACCTCTCTGATGTGATGTTCCTGTGCACCTCGAACTCGATGAACATCCCGCCAGCGCTGCTGGACCGGATGGAGGTCATCCGTCTGCCGGGTTACACCGAAGACGAGAAGATCAACATCGCCGTGAAATACCTCTCGCCGAAACAGATTGCCGCTAACGGTCTGAAGAAGGGCGAGCTGGAATTCGATGAGGAAGCGATCCGCGACATCATCCGTTATTACACCCGTGAAGCGGGCGTGCGGGGCCTTGAGCGACAGATCGCCAAGGTCTGCCGCAAGGCAGTGAAAGAGCATGCGCTGGAAAAACGCTTCTCGGTAAAAGTGACAGCTGATCTGCTCGAGCATTTCCTTGGCGTGCGCAAGTTCCGCTACGGCCTGGCCGAGCAGCAGGATCAGGTGGGGCAGGTGACTGGCCTGGCGTGGACTCAGGTTGGCGGCGAATTGCTGACCATCGAAGCCGCAGTAATTCCGGGTAAAGGGCAGCTGATCAAGACCGGTTCGCTCGGTGATGTGATGGTCGAATCGATCACTGCCGCACAGACCGTTGTGCGCAGCCGCGCCAAGAGCCTGGGCATCCCGCTGGACTTCCACGAGAAGCGCGACACCCACATTCACATGCCGGAAGGTGCTACGCCGAAAGACGGCCCTAGCGCTGGCGTGGGCATGTGCACCGCGTTGGTCTCGGCATTGACCGGCATTCCGGTGCGCGCCGATGTCGCCATGACCGGTGAAATCACTCTGCGTGGGCAAGTGCTGGCAATTGGCGGTTTGAAAGAAAAACTGCTGGCGGCACATCGCGGCGGAATCAAGATTGTGATTATTCCGGAAGAAAACGTCCGCGATCTGAAGGAGATTCCTGACAATATCAAGCAGGATCTGCAGATCAAACCGGTTAAATGGATTGACGAGGTCCTGCAAATTGCGCTGCAATACGCGCCGGAGCCCTTGCCGGATGTGGCTCCGGAGATAGTTGCCAAGGACGAAAAACGCGAGTCTGATGCCAAGGAAAGAATTAGCACGCATTAATACGTTTTAGCCTGGGGGGCTTTCCTTGACAGCATTTTAGAGCCCTTGTTATAAAGCGGCTCTTAAGTGTCTGTAGGCCATTCAGCACTCGTTTTTGCTTTCACCAAAAAACTTAGAAACATCTCAAAATAGATATAAGGGGACTTAGAGTGAACAAGTCGGAACTGATTGATGCTATCGCTGCATCCGCTGATATCCCGAAAGCTGCTGCTGGCCGTGCGCTGGACGCTGTAATCGAATCCGTCACTGGCGCTCTGAAGGCTGGCGACTCCGTTGTTCTGGTTGGTTTCGGTACTTTCTCCGTGACTGACCGTCCGGCTCGTACCGGTCGCAACCCGCAAACCGGCAAGTCTCTGGAAATCCCGGCTGCCAAGAAGCCAGGTTTCAAAGCCGGTAAAGCGCTGAAAGAAGCTGTTAACTGAGTTTCCAGGTTTTTACCCATCCGGGTCGGGGTCAAGCCTGACTTGGCAGCGGAGCGGTAGAGCAGGTGGCTGAAAGAGCCACCTGTAACGCCGGGATCGAGGGTTCGAGCCCTGTCCGCTCCGCCAGTTACGAGAAGGCGCATCCTCGGATGCGCCTTTCTTCTATCCGGATTCTACCCACGCTCCACGGTTGCCTAAATTGAAGTTCAACCGTTTCTGGGGGACGCATGCTGCAGAATATCAGGGACAATTCACAAGGCTGGATTGCCAAGACCATTATCGGGGTCATCGTTGCACTGATGGCCCTGACCGGTTTCGATGCCATTTTCCAGGCCACGACTCACAAGAACGAGGCGGCCAAGGTCAACGGTGACGAAATCAGCCAGAACGAGCTGAGCCAGGCCGTTGATATGCAACGCCGTCAGCTGATGCAACAGCTGGGCAAGGACTTCGATGCTTCCTTGCTCGACGAAAAGATGCTGCGCGAATCGGCGCTCAAAGGCCTGATCGACCGCAAGTTGCTGCTGCAAGGCGCCGAACAGGCGAAGTTCTCGTTCTCCGAAGCCGCGCTGGATCAAGTGATCCTGCAGACGCCTGAATTCCAGGTCGACGGCAAGTTCAGCTCCGAGCGTTTCGACCAGGTGATCCGTCAACTGGGTTACAGCCGCATGCAGTTCCGCCAGATGCTGGCTCAGGAAATGCTCATCGGCCAGTTGCGCGCAGGCGTTGCCGGCAGCGGTTTCGTCACCGACGCCGAAGTGCTGGCATTCGCCCGTCTGGAAAAACAGACCCGTGATTTCGCCACTTTGAACGTCAAGGCCGACCCGGCTGCGGTCAAGCTGACCGATGACGAGGTCAAGGCTTACTACGACGAGCACGCCAAGGAATTCATGACGCCGGACCAGGTGATCATCGATTACGTCGAGCTGAAGAAGTCGTCGTTCTTCGATCAGGTCGCGGTCAAGGATGAAGACCTTGAGGCGGCGTACCAGAAAGAGATCGCCAACCTGGCGGAACAGCGTCGTGCCGCGCACATCCTTATCGAAGTGAACGACAAGACCACTGAAGCGCAGGCCAAGGCGAAGATCGACGAAGTCCAGGCGCGTCTGGCCAAGGGTGAGAAGTTCGAAGCGCTGGCCAAAGAGTTCTCGCAGGACCCGGGTTCCGCCAACAATGGTGGTGATCTCGGTTACGCCGGTCCTGGCGTTTACGATCCGGCCTTCGAAAAGGCTCTGTACTCGCTGTCGAAAGACCAGGTGTCCGAGCCGATTCGTACCGACTTCGGTTATCACCTGATCAAGCTGTTGGGCGTGGAAGCGCCTGAAGTGCCGACCCTGGCCAGCCTGAAAGACAAGCTGACCCGCGAGCTGAAAGCCGCTCAGGTCGAGCAGCGTTTTGTTGAGGCGACCAAGCAACTGGAAGACTCGGCGTTCGAAGCCTCTGACCTGGCGCAGCCAGCAGCGGATCTGAAACTGACCGTGCACACTTCCAAACCGTTCGGCCGTGAAGGTGGCGAAGGTGTTGCAGCCAACCGTGCCGTGGTCACTGCTGCGTTCAGCCCGGAAGTGATTGATGAAGGTGCCAACAGCACCGCCATCGAGCTCGACCCGGAAACCGTGATCGTGCTGCGCGCCAAGGAGCACCTCAAGCCTGCGCAACTGCCACTGGAAAGTGTGAGCGCGGCGATCCGTACTCAACTGACCAAGGAGCACGCCAGTGCCGAGGCCAAGACCCGTGCCGAGAAGCTGATCGCTGATCTGCGCGATGGCAAGGCGCCGCTGGACAAGGCCATTGAGGGTCAGAACTGGAAGATCACCGAAGCGGCCACCCGTGGTCAGGAAGGGGTTGATCCGGCTGTGCTGCAGGCACTGTTCCGTATGCCGAAGCCGGCTGCCAAGGACAAGCCGACGTTCTCCAGCGTTACGTTGCCGGATGGCAGCCTGATGGTTGTGCGACTCAACGGTGTTAACGAAGCTGCCGCGCCTACTGATGAAGAGAAGGCGCAATATCGTCGCTTCCTGGCTTCCCGTGAAGGGCAGCAGGACTTTGCGGCGTATCGCAAGCAACTGGAAGCTGAGGCGGAGATCGAGCGGTTCTGATCTTTTGACTGACGTTTGAAGGAGCCCCGGCCTGATGGTCGGGGCTTTTTTGTTTTTGGTGGCTTGGCGGCCTTTGGGCCGGCCATGCTCTGGGTGGTTTGGGTGAATATCCGGTTCTTCGGGTGCGGCGGCTGGCGGTTTCGCCCTTACGGCCAGGCACTTTTTCCAGACGCCGAAAAAGTACCCAAAAAGGCTTGCTCCTACGTTCGGCCCTCGCAGGCTCGGGTTCCTTCGCTGCGGGATCGATCCGGGCGCAGCGGCTCCGGTTTGCTTCGCTGCACCTCCTTCCGCTGTGTCTGGCTGCGCCAGACGGT